>JAGHEC010000162.1 GCA_021159525.1 Deltaproteobacteria bacterium
GAATATCCTCCTGGAGATCCTTGCCAATGATTTGGGGTTCGAAAGTTATGTGGATTATTGCAGTGAAAAAAAGGGGATTGATTACGCCAAGCATTATGCTTTCCTGAAAGACTTTTTGCCCTTGACCGACCCCATCTATTTCCCGGCCATGGAGCGCTGGTGCAGTGAAGAGTTCGGTTACCCGCTGCGCGAAATGACGCGATTCGATGCCGTCTATATGCTGGGCCTGAATCATATGGATCGCTTTTTTCCGGAAAGGCCGCTCACGGCGTTTACCCCGTTTTTCAACCGCTGGGGCATTGATCTGAACAACACCCCCGGTCTCCACCTGGATCTGGGCACAGGGGAGGAAAAGAGCGCCCAGGCCATCAGCTTCATCCTTCAGACGCCCGGAGAGGTCCATGTCCTTATGAAGCCTGAGGGGGGCTGGATCGACCTGGAGACGCTGTGGCATGAACTGGGGCACGGGCTGTCCGCGGTATTTACCTCACCCGATATCTCCATGGTCCACAGAGACCTTGCCACCAGCTTCAGCCTGTCCGAGGCATTTGCCTTTCTCGTCCAGAACATCACCCTTTCCGTCCCTTTTCTGACGACTTGGATGGAGCTTGGCCAGGGGCTTGCGGAGGAATTTCACCGTTTAAAGGTCCTCAAAGACCTTTCCCTGTTCCGCCGGTATGCCGCCAAATTTATTGCCGAATATGAGATGTTTCAAGAGGGAGCGCTGTCCGATGGTCGACGCTATGCAGAGGTGATGGCCCGCTATACCGGATTTTATTATCAACCGGAAAGCCATCTCTTTGATCTGGTCCCCGAGTTTTACAGCCTCGATTATGTCCTCGGCTGGCTTGGAGAAAGCATTTTAGAGGACTGTCTCTCGGACCGGCTGGGACCGCACTGGATGTTTCAAGAGGAAGCAGGGCAGATCCTGAGGCAATGGTGGCGGCAGGGAAACGAGCGCGACCTCCCCGAGTTTCTTGAATGGAATGGACTGGAACCGCTCAATACAGGCCGTATCATAGCCCGGTGGCAGGAGGCCCTCGGCCGGAATGGGCCCCCGCGGTTGGACACATTAACCCCGATGACAGGTGCAGTCATGCAAGGCCGCTGAGACCCGGCCAGTTCATCGTAATCGGTCAGTGGTCCTTCTTTGTACGCACTGTTGCCCTGTCGAAAATAAACGGAGATTGAATAGTGAAGATAAAGGTGGTGATCGGTTGTGGGATCCTGGTTCTCATATCCCTGTTTTCTGTTGTTTCCATCTATCCGGACTGGCTCTGGTTCAAGACATTGGGCTTTTCTCCGGTGTTCTGGACTATGCTGACCGCCCGCTTCGGTTTCGGCTTTGCGGTCTGGCTCTCTCTGATCCTCATTATTACCCTCAATCTGGTCATTGCCCAGCGGCTCAGCCCGGGGCCGGGGGCCGGGGTCACTGGGGAGAGCCCCTTTGCCTCCCAGATGGGCCTTTCTGCCAGCACCCTCAACCTGTTTTTTCTGGCCTTTATCTTGATTGCCAGCTTTGTCATCGCATCCAAGGGATCGGACAAATGGAATATGGTCCTCCGGTATCTCTATGCCCGGCCCTTTGGCGAGGCAGATCCTGTTTTTGGAAAAGACATCGGTTTTTATGTCTTTGCCCTCCCCTTTTATGCCTTTATCCGCAGCGGCCTGATGGTCCTGTTTCTCCTGGCCGCAGGTCTGACCATTGTCTGGTATCTGAAAAACGGGGCCCTCCAGGTCATCGGCGAAATCGATCAAGTGGATGGAAGGCCCCCTTCACTCCCCAAGATCACTGTCGCGCCTGCGGTCAAAAAGCACCTGATTTTTCTGGGGGGCGTCATTGTCCTTCTTATGGCCTGGGGATACCATCTCAAGATCTACGGCCTTATGTATTCCACCATGGGGCCTGCCTTCGGCGCCAGTTACACGGATGTGCACATCAAGATCTGGGCCTTCAGGATCCTGATCTGGCTTTCCATTGTTTTCGGTCTGCTTCTCTTTGTCGAGGCCTTTAAGCCGCGCGCCCGGTTTACGCTGGGGGCCGGGGCCGTCTGGGTGGCCGGCATCCTGATCCTGACCGCCATACTTCCCATGACGATCCAGAAGGTGGTGGTCAAGCCCAATGAGCTGGCCAAGGAGTCCGGGTTCATCGCTTACAACATCGATGCCACCCGCAAGGCCTATGGTCTGAACAGGATCAAAGAGGTCAATTTTGACGTCAAAGACAACCTGACGTTCGAAGAGGTCAACAGGGAAAAGAGCACCATTCAGAATATCCGAATCTGGGACGAGCGGCCCCTGCTTCAGACCTACCGTCAGATCCAGGCCATCAGGCTTTATTACGATTTCACCAACATAGACGTGGACCGTTACCAGTACAATGACGAGTACCGTCAGCTCATGTTGGCGGCAAGGGAGCTGGTAGTGGATCAACTCCCCCCTAAGGCCCGCACCTGGGTGAACCGCCATCTCATTTATACCCATGGCTACGGCCTGGCCGCAAGCCCGGTGAATGAGGTCACCAGCGAGGGGCTGCCGCGCCTTTTCATCAAAGACGTCCCGCCCGTATCCGATCCGGGATTGAAGGTGGACCGGCCCGAGATCTACTACGGAGAAAAGACAGATCAATATGTCCTGGTCAAGACGAGGACCCAGGAATTCGATTACCCCAGGGGCGACAACAACGTCTACACCACTTATCAGGGCAAAGGCGGAGTCCCGATCAATTCGTTTTTGAGGAGGGCCCTCTATGCCTTTGAATTTATGGACACCCAGATCCTCTTCACCGAATATCTCACCCCTCAAACGCGGATCATGTACCACCGGAACATCCGGAATCGGGCAAGGGTCCTGGCGCCTTTTCTGAGCTACGACCGCGATCCCTATCTGGTCCTGTCCGAGGGGAGACTCTACTGGATTCTGGACGCCTATACCACATCCGATATGATCCCCTATTCGGTCCGGTCCCTGTCTCCGTTCAGGCATGAACCTCTCAACTACATCCGCAATTCGGTCAAGGTGACCATCGATGCCTTTAACGGCGATGTGTCCTTTTACCTGATGGACGAAAAGGATCCCATTGTGAGGGTCTATGCGGCCATATTTCCGGATCTCCTGAAACCGTTTAAGGCCATGCCCGACAACCTGAAACGGCACATCCGATATCCCAAGGACCTTTTCGATATCCAGGCCGCAGCCTATGCCAAATATCATATGCAGGACCCCCAGGTCTTCTACAACCAGGAGGATTTGTGGCAGATCCCTGACGAGCTGTACGGGGACACCCGGCAGAAGATGGAGCCCTACTACATCATTATCAAGCTTCCCCAGGGCGACAAGGAGGAATTTCTCCTCATGCTTCCCTACACCCCTTCTGAAAAAGACAATATGATCGGGTGGTTGGCGGCCAGAAGCGATCTGCCCAACTATGGAAGCCTGATTGTCTACAATCTCCCCAAAGAAAAGCTGGTGTACGGTCCCATGCAGGTAGAGGCCCGGATCAACCAGCAGACCGAGATTGCCCGTCAGTTGAGCTTGTGGGATCAGCGGGGCTCCCGGATCATCCGGGGAAATCTTTTGGCCATCCCCGTGTGCGACGCCTTTATTTATGTGGAGCCTATCTATCTACAGGCTAAACGGGAAGAAAAGAGGGGGACCCTGGCCGGGGAGAGCCCGTCTGCATCATCAGGGAAGTCCAGGATGCGGAAGGAGACCGCCTCGCCCGGCAGGGACGAGTCCGCAGCCCTCCCGGAACTCAAACGGGTAATTGCCATATCCTCCAACCGCATCTCCATGGCCCTGGATCTGAACAGGGCGCTGAGCCGCGTATTGGGAGCCGATATCACGCCCCGGGAAGCGGTTATTCCGACGATTACAGGGGTCCTGGAATCTTCCAGCCTGGGTCGCGAGGCCCTGGATCACTACCACAAGGCCAAGGAACATCTGCGTCAGGGAGACTGGACAGGCTATGGAAGGGAGCTTCAAAGCTTAGAGGAGGTCCTGGAAAAATTGGTTGCAGGAGAGAAGAGGAAATAAAAGAGGACATGATGCTTCTCCATCTTGCCATTACTGATTTTGCTATCATCAAGCGTCTGGACCTGTCACTCAGAGAGGGTCTCAATATCCTTTCAGGGGAAACCGGCGCAGGAAAATCCATCATCATCAATGCCATAAACCTGCTCTTGGGGGGGAGGTCTTCTGCTGATCTGATCCGAACCGGGTGCGGCGAGGCCGTGGTGGAGGGCCTGTTTCTCCTCCCCGATTCCCGGGGTATCGGGGATGCCCTGGATGAGGCAGGCATCCCCTTTGAAGGCGAACTTCTGATCAAAAGGATCATCTCCCGCGAAGGCCGCAACAAGGTCTTTATCAACGGCGCACTGTCCACCCTCCAGACACTCTCGAGGCTGGGACCGCGGCTTATCAGCATTTCGGGCCAGTATGCCCACCAACTGCTCTTGAGACCGGAGAACCACCTCTATCTGCTGGACAGCTTTGCCGCCCTTGAGGGGGAGCGCTTTGAACTGGGGGCCTTGTTTGAGAGGCGCCGATCCCTGGAAGCAGAGGCAGGATCCCTGGAGGCAGAGATCAGAAGGCAGGAGGAAAGGGAAGAGCTAAGCCGCTTTCAGATCCGGGAGATCGACATGGCCGGCCTGGTCCCGGGGGAAGAGGATCTCCTGGAGGAGAAACGCCGGCGTCTGCAGCATGCAGAGGAGCTTTTGGAGATAGCCGGCGGCGCCTATCAGATCCTGTATGAAAGCGAGAATTCGGCCCTTTCATCGGTGGGGGCTTGTCTCAGACAGCTGGAAAATGGATCCAGGATAGCCCCGGAACTGGCCCCCCTGAAGGAGGCCCTGGCAGACATTGAGGCCCGTATAGAGGATGTGTCTTTTGGCCTCAGGGACTTTCGCGACTCGGTGCATGTGGACCCGAACCGACTGAATGCGGTGGTGGAAAGGCTGGCTCTCCTGAAAAGCCTCAAGCGGAAGTATGGCGCCACTATTGAGGAGATCCTCAAGCTGCGGGAGACATTATCGAGCAGCCTCTTCGACCTGGAGGGCAAGAAGGAGGATCTTGTCCGGGTGAAGCAAAAACTGAAAGAGGTTGAATCGGAGCTCCTGGAAAAGGCCGGGTTCCTCTCTCAAAAGCGGCAAGGGGCTGCTGAGGAATTCATTGGGGCGGTGGAGAAGGAGCTTCGTCAGCTTCACATGAAGGACACCCGCTTCAGGGTGGCCTTCGAACCTCTTGGAAACAGGCATGGCCAAGCCCTGTGTATGGAGCATATGGGGCCTGATGGATGCGATCGAGTGGAGTTTATGATTTCCCCTAACCCGGGCGAGGAGCTGAGGCCTCTGTCCAGGGTTGCCTCAGGCGGTGAACTCTCCCGGATCATGCTGGCCATTCGCACGATCCTTTCGCGTACCGCCTCTGTTGAGACGATAGTTTTTGACGAGGTCGATGCCGGGATCAGCGGGGCCACTGCCGAGGTCGTGGGCCAAAAGATCGCTTCCCTGGCCGCATGGCACCAGATTGTCTGCATCACCCATCTGCCGCAGATTGCCTCCCAGGGATCCACCCATTTTGTGGTCAAAAAAGAGGTTGCCAACGGAAGGACCGAGGCCGCCATTTCCGAACTGGACCCTGATACGAGGGTTCATGAGATCGCGAGGCTTTTAGGCGGGCGCGATGTCACCCCGCGGGCACTGGACCATGCCAGGGAGATGCTGATGAGGAAGGACACATGAAGGCTATTTCTATCAGCGATATGAAGAGTATCCGGGTGGGCCACGCTCAGGATGTGAAGGCCGCAACCGGATGCACGGCAGTTATCTGCCCGGAAGGGGCAACCGCGGGCGTGGATGTCAGGGGCGGGGCCCCCGGCACAAGAGAGACCGACCTTTTGGATCCGGTCAACCTCGTGGAAAAGGTCCATGCGGTGGTGCTGAGCGGGGGGAGTTCATTCGGGCTCGATGCAGCCTGCGGGGTGATGGCCTGTTTGGAGGAGGAAGGGGTCGGGTTTGATGCCGGGGTTGCACGGGTGCCAATTGTCTGCAGCGCGGTTCTGTTCGACCTGGCCATCGGCGACAGCAGGGTAAGGCCTGACCGAAATATGGGGATGGCGGCATGCCTGGATGCCCGTGTCCCCGGGTGCGCTGAGGGGTGTGTCGGGGCCGGGACCGGGGCTACGGTGGGCAAGATTCTGGGCATGGAACGGTGCATGAAGAGC
>JAGHEC010000298.1 GCA_021159525.1 Deltaproteobacteria bacterium
GTCACTGAAGAGACCAGCCCGGAGGCCCGGAGCGGAAGAAAAATCCTCCTGTCCCGGCGGTACGTTCACTGTGCTTCCCCTAAATATTGAGCTGTTACTAATAGCTCAATAAACAGGGCAGAAGAATTTTTCTGACGCGACTGCCGGCCTCCGGCCCGTAGCGGGCCTGCCCCCCGGAGGGCGGAAGAAAAACCCTCCTCCCCCGGCGCTATGTTCGCTGTTATCCCCGCAATTATTGAGCTGATACGTTGGGTCTTTCAAATTTCGGGGCTTTCGTTCAGACACTAATTATTAATCTGATACACAGAGAACAACGAGAGGTGTGCATGTCTGTTTCCAAAAAAATCCGCGAGGCCATTGAACAATCTTCCTGGATCAGAAAAATGTTTGAGGAAGGGGCCAGAAGAAAGGCCCGGTACGGGCCTGACAAGGTCTTTGACTTCAGCCTGGGAAACCCCAATCTGGAACCGCCGGTCAGGGTAAGGGAGGTCTTGCAGGAGTTGGCGGGGGACACCACGCCGGGACGCCATGCCTATATGGCCAATGCCGGCCTATTAGAGACGCGACAGGCAGTTGCAGACTATCTCAATACGTTCAACAGGCCCCGATTTTCCCCTGATGAGATCATCATGACCGTGGGGGCCGGGGGCGCGCTCAACGTGGTCCTGAAAACAATCCTCAATCCCGGCGACGAGGTGGTAATCCCCAGGCCATATTTTGTGGAATATGATTATTATCTTGACAATCATCAGGGCATACCCAGGCTTGTGGACACCCATCCCGATTTTTCACTTAATCTGGGCGCCCTGGAACGGACCATTACCGAGAAGACGCGGGCTGTTCTGATCAATTCCCCCAACAACCCGACCGGGAAGGTCTACCGGGAAGCAGAGCTGAGGGAGCTGGCCCGGCTTCTAACCCATTACGGAGACAAGTTCGGTCAGCCCATTTATCTCATCTCGGATGAACCCTATCGGAAGATCGTCTATGACGGCATTGAGACGCCCAGCGTCTTTGACGTGTATCCGGAAACCTTTGTGGTAACTTCCTTCTCAAAAGACCTCTCCCTCCCGGGCGAGCGGATCGGCTATGCCGCGGCCCACCCGGAAATCTCCGACAAGGCCATTACGCTGGCCGGCATGGTCCTTTGCAACCGCGTCCTGGGCTACGTAAACGCCCCTGCCATAATGCAGCGGACCGTTGCCCGACTCCTGGATGAGAGCGTGGACATTTCCATCTATAAGCGCAAGCGGGACCGATTGTATGGGGCCCTCACATCCGTTGGTTATGAAATCACAAAGCCCGAAGGGGCCTTCTACCTGTTTCCCAGAGCGCCCATACCGGACGACATCGCCTTTGTAGCCGCTCTCCAGGAAGAGAACATCCTGACCGTTCCGGGATCGGGTTTCGGTGGCCCCGGACACTTTCGCATCGCGTACTGCGTCTCGGACGAGGTCATAGAAGGGGCCTTGCCGGGTTTTGAGCGGGCCATCCGGAAATATTGAACCAGCATGGAGAAAAGCTTCATGTATCGAAAGATGCTGTCCCTCAGGTTTCCCAGAAAAATCGTGGACGAACCCATTGCTGTCAACCTGGTCAAGAAATTCGATCTTTCCTTCAACATCCTTAAGGCGGTCATCTACCCCAGGAAGGAAGGTCTGATGGTCCTGGAGCTGAGCGGACACCGCAAGAACTTTCAAAAGGGCGTCCGTTACCTCAAGAGCATCGGCGTCAAGGTTGAGAGCATCGGCGAGGATATTCGGCGTAATGAAAAGAAATGCATCCAGTGCGGGGCATGCACTGCAGTATGTCCTACCGGGGCCTTGTACATCAAGCGGCCGGAGATGGAGGTGATCTTCGACAAGGAACGGTGCATCGCATGTGAATGGTGCGTCCCTGCCTGCCCGGCCCGGGCCATGGAGATCAGCTTCAACAAGGTCCTGCTGGGATAGGGCGGCCCTGCCTATATCTTCGGGATATATCCCAATATGGGGATATCCACGGCCGTTGTAATATCCTTCTCGTGCCGTATGGGGCTCTTGAAAAAATCAAAGCTGAGCACGATTGCTATCCCAAGACTCATTCCGCCCAGGATCCCGCCCAGGAGAATCTCATGCTTGACGGTTTTTGACGGGACCCCCGGCGAGGCAGGGGGGTTCAGCAGCTTGATATTTTCTGCAATGCCCGCCTCTTCCATCTGCAGCTTCAGAAAGATCTTGTCCAGATACTCAAACCTCTCGGCGGCCCCCCTTACCTGTTCGGTAATCCTTTCGAACTCGGATTGAAGCTCCAAGTCTCCCAAGCCCGTCTCAGGGGTGATGTAGGGAGGTATTTCATAATAATTTCGAAAGTCCCTCATCTGCTTTACCGCCTCGTTCAGGTGCTTGCGGGCCATATCCCTCTGCTCCAAGGCGAACGCCTTTTCAATCCGGATCGCCTTTCTGTTTTGATCGAGGTTCCTGGCCATCCACACCGAAAGGTAGCTCCTGACAATGATCGGGGCTACATATTTGTCAGTGGAGGTGGCGGTTATCCAGATCATGGCGTTTTTGGACTTGCTCTTGATGATGACCCTGTTCTGCAGGGCCTTGACCTGACGCTTTAACGCCTCTCCTGGCGCGGGCAGTGCGAATTGCCGATCCTCTTCCTTATCGGAAGAGAAAAGACCTGTGACCCCCAACCACTTCTTTGCCACCCTCTTTAATCCGTTCACAATCTGCTCATAGGGATCCAGATTGATCTCAAGCTCCTCTTTGACCTCGTCAGGCAGAATCTTGAGAACCTCTGTGGCCAGTTCAACGCTTCTCAGGGACTGGGCTTCGGAAAGGACATAGGTTTCATCGGCTGTTTGCGGGACCATAGGATTGGTCCGGGGACCTGAAGAGATCTTGGATCGCGGTTCCTGGACCAGGACGCTGGCAATACTGTAGAATTCCGGCTTGATAAATGAACTCAGGCCTGTGGATATAAGGGTCCCGGCAAGAAACAGGCCAATAATCAGCCATTTTCTCTCTATAATGGGCACAAGGTACTTGTCCCTCAAAAAAGAAAGATCCAACGAGGCCTGCCTGGCTTCTGCTTCTCCATTCATTTTACTGGCCTTTGCCGATTGAAAAACCTTTTAGCAAACTACAGAAAATGTAATCGCTCAATAAATAGGGGCAGGAGGGTTTTTCTGGCGCGACTGCCGGGAGGGCGGAAGAAAAACCCTCCTGCCCCGGCACTACGTTCACTGTTATCCCACTGATTATTGAGCTGATACCCAGAGAATCTCCCAACTGTAAGGATTTTTTAGCACTTTTTATCTCGCTCACTAACCCCGCTGTAAACAGCGGGGATGCGCTCGCCGACCATTTTCAATCGGAGTCTTCTGTCGACGCACCTCTTGGGACCGCTTGTCTTAGAACTGCCGATTGTAAACAATGCCGTCCACATCGCCCCCGCCGTCTCTGATGGTATCCACCGCATTCGCCAACATGGACCGCGTAGTTACTTTGTCCTGAACGATCAGGACCACCATGTCGCACATCGTGCTCAAATGAACCGGGTCAACGTTATTGATATTGCTGATCAAAACAGGGGAGGTGTCGATAATGATCATTTCAAACTCGCTTCGAATATCATGCAGCATCTCTTTGATGAAAGCGCGGTTCAGGAAAAAAGACAGCTCACTGCTCACCTCGCCCGCGGTAATCACCTTCAGTTCCCCAAGGCCGGTGTCCTTTAGGGCCTCTCGCCAGTTCATCATATCCATGGCGATTTCGTTGAAGCCTCCGGCCAGCGGCAGCCCAAAGGCCTTGTGGAGAAAAGGGCGTCGCATGTTGAGATCTATAAGAAGAACGGTCATCTTGGTAAAATAGGCCGCATTGAAGCCCAGCACCGAGACCAGAAAGGTATTGCCGGCGCCATCGTGCGGACTTGTGATCAGGACGGTTTTGTGGTTTTTCGCCTGAAGGTCTTGGAGCACGTTTTCCCTGATTCTGTTGATCTCGGCATATCGGTATGCCTTGCTCAGCGTACCCCTGAGCCGGGCCCCGGCCCCGGATTCGTCTCCGGAAGTTGGGGGGACGATTCTCTTAGGCCCGACTTCTTGAGCAGGAGACACCTCGGCATCCTGGTGATCCTCCGGTCGAACGCCAAGGTCCCCCATATCAATCCCGGCAAGGGGATTCATGCGATCAATGTCTTCTTTGCTGGCCCCTCTCTTGGGCCTTTTTCTCAGGAGGCTGATATCATCCAGATCCATCCCTTTAATCGGACTTATGCTGGAAAGCTCCATGTCCTCGGAGGGTGTCTCCCCGCCCTCGGGCTCAAGGATGCTGATCCCCTCCATATCGATTCCTTCAAAAGGGTCCACATCAATGGGTTTGGGTATGGACCCGAAGAGATCATCAGCGGTGACTTCGGAGCCGCCTTTATTTTCTGGCCTTTTCTTTCTCGACAATTTGTGCGATTTCCTTTGCCAATGCTGCATAATCCTTGCTGCTGTAATTGGCCGGATCGAATTCTAATATGGTCTTCCGTTTCATATGGGCCCGGTCAATGTCCACATTATACCGTATGGTGGTCTTGAATATATGGATCCCTTTGCCGGAAAAAAAATTGATAATCCTTTCCCGGTTTTTCACATAGACAGTCGCCCGCGCGTCATATTTGGTTAGCAGCACGCCCATGAGCCGCAGCTTTCCGTTTTGGCTCCGGATATTCTGCAATAACCTCAGAAAAGTTGCAAGACCGTCCAGGGCGAATTGATCCGATGTGGGAATGGGTACCACCGCATAATCCGAAAGCATGAGGGCATTGTTGACCATGGCCCCAATATTTGGCGGGGTATCAATCAGGATGAAATCATATTTCGCAAGGCCTGCATCGTGTCTGCTCAGCCTCAAAAATCCCAGAATGGCATCCGGGGTATTGGCCGCGGTCCGCTCCCACAACATGCACCGAATCGTGTTCGGGATGATATCCACATTGTCATTGGAGGTCGCACAGGCCATGGAGGACAGGTTTGCATCCTCCGGCAGCGCCTCAAGGGCCTTCACCAGGGAAAACTCCTCCCTCAATCCGATCTCCTTGAGCAGAATCGAAGTGGAATTGCCCTGTGGATCGGCATCAATGGTCAGGACGCGATAGCCATCCCTCCCCAGGGCATCCGAGAGATTGATAACCGTGGTCGTCTTTCCCACCCCGCCTTTTTGATTTCCAAAGGTGATTATTTCCGGCATGCATTATCTCCATTCCCTAATGATGGGCCGATGAATTTGTTCCGGCGATCAAGCATGTTACCTTAAAAAGACAAATAAATGCAATGCTTGCATACGCTTTTCAGAAATACTTTTCAAGCCAAAAATTATGCTTTAGATAGATAAAAAGCGTTTGATTGTAACAGCTCAATAAATAGGGACAGGAGGGTTTTTCTGACGCGACTGCCGGGAGGGTGCCGTCTCTTCGTGACTTATCAGTGGGGGAAGCCGCAGCTCGACGAA
>JAGHEC010000272.1 GCA_021159525.1 Deltaproteobacteria bacterium
CTTGGCAGGCGGGTGTCCCCCGCAGATAAGTCACTGAAGAGACCGGCCCGGAGGCCCGGAGCACAAGAAAAATCTTCCTGCCCCGGTGGTACGGTCGCTGTTATCCCCCCAATTATTGAGCTGATGCGTTTCAGCGTAAAAGGAAATACTATGTTTGATACCACTGCAATTTACACCGACCAGTATGAACTTGTTATGGCCCAGGCTTATTTTTTGGCCGGCCGGAAAGATGAATCTGCCGTATTCGATTATTTTTACCGAAAGAATCCATTCAACGGCGGATATGCCATATTTGCAGGCCTGCCGGATCTGCTGGGGGTTCTGGAGAACTATCGCTTCAACGAGGAGGATCTGGCCTTTCTGTCAACACAGTCTTTTCATCCCGACTATTTGAGCTATTTGAAAAGCTTCCGCTTTACCGGGACTGTCTACAGTCCTCCGGAAGGAGAAGTGGTATTCCCGACACGCCCCATTTTGAGGGTCGAAGGCAACCTGATTGAAACGCAGCTCATTGAAACGGTCCTGCTCAACATCCTTAATTTTGAATCACTCATCGCCACCAAGGCCAGTCGCATACGCCTTGTGGCCGGGAATCGCACCCTCATCGATTTTGGGTTGCGTCGCGCTCAAGGGCTGGGAGGCTATTATGCCAGCCGCGCCGCTGTCATCGGGGGATTCGATGGGACCAGCAACGTATTGGCGGCAAGAGATTATGGATTAAAGGCCTCCGGCACCATGGCACATTCCTTTGTTCAGAGCCATGAAAACGAGATTGACGCCTTTCGCGCCTTTGCCGCTTCCCGGCCCAATGATTCCGTTCTGCTTGTTGATACCTACAATACCCTGAAAAACGGCATACCTAACGCCATTACCGTGGCTAAAGAGATGGAAAAAAGGGGGCATCGCCTGAGAGGCATCCGTATGGACAGCGGGGATCTGGCCTATCTGGCCCGGAAGGCCCGCGCCATGCTGGATGAGGCAGGGCTCCACTACGTAAAGATCACGGTATCCAACCAGCTCGACGAGTATGTCATCAGAAGCCTCATGGCCCAAGGGGCCCCTATAGACGGGTTCGGCGTAGGGACCAACCTGATTACCGGGCACCCTGACGCAGCCCTGGACGGGGTGTACAAACTGGCCCAGACCGATGGTCGACCGGTGATTAAACTTTCTGAAAATATTTCCAAAATTACCCTCCCTGCCAAGAAACAGGTCTGGCGGGCCATAGATGATGAGGGGCTATTCTTGGGCGCTGACGTGGTCGGGCTGGAAGATGAAAAGGCTATTCCCGTAATGCACCACCCATTTGTACCCCATCAGTCCTTTGCCATCGAACCCTATGAAACCGAGCCGCAGCTCCACCTGATGATGGCCCGGGGCAAGGTGGTATATGATCCGCCTTCATTGGCCCAAACAGCACAGCGTGTCCGGGAGCGTCTGGAGATGCTCCCCATGGAGTACAAACGTTTTGAAAATCCGCACATTTATAAGGTGGGCATCAGCGGCGACCTCAAATCGCTTCGGGATCGTTTGATTGCGCAATATAAGCGTTAAAAAATGCGACCTGTGTGTTTAGGCCTTTCACCACAGAGGCGGTAAAGACGGAAAACAACAGAAAAAATCAGTCTCTGCCTCCTTTGCCTCTGTGAGGTGAATAGCTGACCGTGCAATCCGCCAGCGCACGTTTCATCTCTCCATGGGCACCCGGTTCAGGACAATAGCGCCGTGCCCGTCTTGATCATTCGGGAGCAGATCCAGAAATCTTCGAGGAAGGGCAAATGTGGCTCGATGGAGCGCCGGTGAATAATAATGGAGCCCTTTTAAACATTTTACTCGGTTCGGCTCAGGCACGTTTTTTATTGGATTCGGCCCCAGGGAACAGAAGGCAAATCCGATAATGCCGCTCGTATAGGTGGGCACCAATGTAAGATAATACCCGATCATGGGAAAGACATGGGGCAGGAATGCAAAGATCTTACGGATAAGTTGTTCAAAAAGAAATGCGGATTCGCACTGGGTCACGGCAATGCCGGAGGGGTGCAGGGCCTCTTTGATGGACCGGTAGAAGGATTCCTTGAAAATCCCCTCTGCAGGGCCTTCAGGATCAGAACTGTCCACCAGGATGACGTCCCACGAATGGGGATGGTCTCTGACATACTGGATGCCGTCCGCAATATGAAGGGCGACCCGGGGGTCGTCAAAGGAGGCTGCAAGACCGGGCAGGTATTGTCTGGAAGCACGAATGACCGCCTCATCGATCTCGCACAGATCTACGTGTTCCACCCCAGGGTGTTTCAGAACCTCCCTGAGGGCGCCCCCGTCCCCGCCGCCTACGACGAGAACCCGCCTGGGATCAGGATGGGTCAGAAGGGGAACGTGTGCCAGCATCTCGTGGTAGCCGGATTCGTCAAACTCGGTTACCTGAATGTTGCCGTCCAACAGGAGCACCCTCCCGAGGGGGCCTGCCTCCGCCACCACCAGGTGTTGGAACCGGGTCTTCTGATTCAGGAGAACCCGGTCGATGCGGACGGCCAGCCCATAGAACCCATCCAGCTCCGGCTCTTCCAGGAATATACTGTTCCCTTGAATTTTTTTTCCAGATGAAATCGTGTCCACTGCGTACCCTGCCCTTCCAAGGGTTCCCAATATCCTTTTATAACCATGATCCACTTCCAACAATGATGCTGTGAAGCGACCTGCCTAGGCCGCCAAGCGATATGTCTCGTATCAGGTTTCAGGGACAAGCCGGAGGCAGGGTTCAGGCTTGTGACGAATCATCTCATCCGGGAGGTCCAGCATGCCTCGCGACAGCAACATCTTCTGCATGCCATCGGCCTTGAGGCCCGCACGAATCACCTCCACGGCCACATCCATATCGATCTGATCGCCGCAGGTAAAAATGTCCACCGCGGCATATCCGTATTCCGGCCAGGTATGAATGGAAAAATGGGATTCGGAAATGATGACAACGCCGCTCACGCCCTGGGGCGCAAACTTATGAAAAAAGCTTCGGATCATGGTGGCGCCGGAGCGATTCACAGAATCGACCATGACCTTGCCGATAGCTTCGCGGTCGTTGAGAATAGTTTCAGGGCACCCTTCAAGCTCGAGAATCAGGTGATATCCCAATGACTTCATATCGCATCCCCCCTGCATATGTTTACCTTCCGCCATTGAATATACCCCGCCTGTTCGAGCATGAAGACAGCAGCAGTTCCCTGTTCGTCGGCCCTACAGGCGCCTCATGCCGGGTCTCCGACAGGGTTTGTGGGCGCCACAGACATTGCAGCGGCCGACAGGGACTGCTTTTCCGTTGTGCTCAATGCAGAGCAATGTGTGAGGATTTCGTTGTCGGGCTTTCGCAGGCCATCAGAGCCATGCAAAAAGCCGCATCATGATAAACCCCTTCTGGCGGACCAATGAAAAAAGATTGAAAATCACGCATTCAAGCCTATCACAAATAATAAGCGCTACACTTTACGGAAATAATCACCCGGTGTCAACCGGTTCCCGACAAGTCTTCACAATATGCGGCGCAAAAACCCCTTGCTGATAGAGGGAGAAGAGCCGTGTCTATCCCTTGACCGTTTCAACCCGACAGCCCAGCTCCCCTTCCCCCAAAAGGACCTCGACCTGATCCCCGGATGCCATGCCGGAGGCGCTCCTGACAATCTCTTTTTCAGGCATTTTCAGGGTGAGGCTGTATCCCCGCTTCAGGATCGAAAGCGGGCTTAAGTCCACGATTCGTTTTTCAAGAAAGGACCGCTTCATCCCTATCTCCCGCAGCCGTCCTTCCATAGCCTGCACTAAACTTTCCGTTTGAAAATCAAGGTGTTCCCTTTTCGACCGTATCCTGTTGGCAGGGGAATAAATACGCAGGGCGCGCATTTCTGATGTCAGGCGGGCCTGTTTCTCGCGGAGGACCTGCTCCGTGAGCCGTATGAGCCGGGCATGAAACTCATCGAGATGCAGCGAGAGGTTAATGATCCGTCTCTTGGGGTCTTGAATCCGGTTCTTTAAGCGGTTCAATTCTTTTCTGCGGCGTTTGATGCTTGAAAACACGGCCGATACCGCCCGGGTTGTGTCCTGATCCAGGCGTCTGAGGAGGGTTTCCTTTTCCGCCACGAGGAGTTCAGCTGCAGCAGAGGGCGTAGGGGCCCTCACATCCGCGGCCAGATCCGAGATGGTCAAATCGATTTCATGACCCACCGCGGAAACTACCGGGATTCGGGAGCTTCGGATGGCATATGCCAGTTCTTCCTGATTAAAGGGCCAGAGGTCTTCCAGGGAACCACCGCCCCGTGTCAGGACGATAACGTCCGCGTTGATTTCCCGATTGACCAGATCGAGGGCCGCCACGATCTCCCGGCAGGCCTGGTCTCCCTGGACCCTGACCGGGACAACGAGGATCTCGATATTGGCAAATCGTCTCTGGATAATCTTAAGAAAATCCTTGACAGCCGCACCGGTGGGAGATGTGATGACCGCCACCTTCTTGGGAAGGAAAGGGAGCGGCTTCTTGATGTCCGAATCAAAAAGGCCCTGCTGGGCCAATTTTTGTTTGACCTGCTCAAAGGCCAGTGCCAGGGCGCCTACCCCGAGGGGCTCCAAATAGTCGAGGATAATCTGGTATTCTCCCCTGGGGGCGTAGATGCTGACCCTCCCCTGGGCAATGACCTTCATGCCGTCCTCGGGAACGAATTTGAGATACCGCGCCTGTAAACGGAACATGACCGCCCGAATCCGGGCAGCATCGTCCTTGATGACCATGTAATAGTGTCCGGAGACCGGGGACCTGAAGTTCGATATCTCTCCCTCAACCCAGACAAAATCAAAATGTTCTTCAAGAAGCCCCTGGATTGCCGCTGTGAGCTGACTGACCGTATATACCTTGGGACCGCTGGGCGTCTCGGACACCATAAAACCGCATGCTCCTTTTATTCACGAATGGCCGTCATAAGGGGCTCAAACCAGAGGTCTCGTTTCTGAACCCATGAGTGGTTACTGGTTTGTCATACATCGTCAGCAAGTATCACCTCAATAATTAGGGGGATAACTGCGAACCTAGTGCCGGGGCAGAAGAATTTTTCTTCCGCTCCGGGCCTCCGGGCTGGTCTCTTGAGCGACTTATCTGCGGGGGACACCCGCCTGCCAAGGCCAATTGACCGTTCTTGCCAAGACTTTCGTCCCGTGGATCTGCGATGGCAGAAGGAAGTAACATGGGTAACAAGGCAATGGCGGGCAGGCTTGCC
>JAGHEC010000209.1 GCA_021159525.1 Deltaproteobacteria bacterium
CCAATTGAGCGTTCTTGCCAAGACTTTCGTCCCGTGGATCTGCGATGGCAGAAGGAAGTAACATGGGTAACAAGGCAATGGCGGGCAGGCTTGCCCCTTTGGCATTCCCGACTTCGTCGAGCTGCGGCTTCCCCCACTGATAAGTCTCAAAGAGACGGCGCCCTCCCGGCAGTCGCGTCAGAAAAACCCTTCTGCCCCCATTTATTGAGCTGTTACGTTTTGGGTGAATCAAACAAGGGCTGTGACACATGCGCCGGGCCTTTTTCCCCAAGGGCCGAGGCTTGACCGGGAGGGGGATGAACCATGAAGATCGTGTATGTTTCCGGCAGTCCCAGAAAAGACAGCAATACGGACTTACTTCTGAAATTCATGATATCCTTCACAGGCGGGGACCTTGTGAAGCTTAGCGATTACAGAGTTGAACCGTGTTTGGCATGTTGGTCCTGCCTGAAAGCAGGCGCCTGTGCGATCAAAGATGATATGAGCCAAATCCTTATCCCTTCGCTGTTGAAGGCCGATGCCATTGTCCTGGGCAGCCCCGTATTCTTCAATAATGTCTCCGCACAATTAAAGGCCTTTATAGACCGGACATGGTCAATCAAGGGTAGATTGAGAAACAAGATCGGCGGTGCCGTTGTTGTTGGAAGAAGAGATGGAGCCGAAAGTGCCATCACCGCCATTCACGCCTTTTTTCTCAAACACGAGATCATTCCGGCCAACAGAGGCGTCCATGGCACGGCCTTTGCCCGGGGAGAAATAACAGAAGATGGCGAGGCCATGGAATCGGCCAGGAAACTCTGTGAGAGACTGATGGAACTTGAAACGATTCTTGTGCCACAATAGTGGATGATTAGTAGTGAACTTCCTTTGGAGCCTTATCATATGAAAAGGACAACAGCTCAAAACGAGAAAGATACCGGGCCGCGGATCGAAAATGCCCCCATGTCCTGCAGCATCACGTCCGCTCTCAGGGCGCCCTGTTGCACGATCCTGGAGAGCATCAGCGATGGTGTTTTCACCATTGACCTCGAGAAGAGGGTCACCTCCTTCAATCGAGCGGCTGAAATCATTACGGGTTTCAATAGCAGTGAAGCCATAGGGCAATACTGCTTCGACCTTTTTCGCGCCAACATTTGCGAAAAAAGATGCGCTATGGACGAAACCCTTGCCACGGGCCAACCCAAAGTGAATCTCTCCGCCCTGATTATCAGCAAGTCTGGGATTCTAAAGCCCATCAGCATCAGCACGGCCATTCTGAAAAACGAGCAAAACGATATCATCGGAGGCGTGGAGACCTTTAGGGACCTTTCTGAACTGGAAAAACTGAAAAGACAATTGGCTGAGAGGTACACCCACGAGGATATCGTGGGACGGCATCCGAGGATGAAAGAGATCCTCTCATTCCTGCCCGATATTGCGGAGAGCGAAAGCGCCGTCCTCATCGAAGGCCCTACCGGATCAGGCAAGGAACTCATTGCCAGGGCCATCCATCACCTGAGCCCCCGCAAGGAGGGACCGTTCATTGCGGTCAATTGCGCGGCCCTGCCCGAGACCCTGCTGGAATCCGAACTCTTTGGCTATACAAAGGGGGCCTTTACGGGCGCCATGAGAGATAAGCCGGGCCGGTTTTTCCTCGCTGACAAGGGGACCTTGTTCTTAGATGAGATCTCCAGTACCTCGATGACATTCCAGGCTGATCTCCTGCGGGTTCTCCAAGACGGTGAATTTACGCCCCTTGGCGGGACCAGGACCTTAAAGGCGGATTTTCGGGTGATCACGGCAACCAACCTTCAATTGAAGAAACTGGTCGAGGATGGGGAATTCCGGGAGGATCTCTATTACCGCCTTAATGTGGTAAAGATCGATTTGCCTGCCTTGAGGGAAAGGAAGGATGATATCCCGATCCTCATCGAGCACTTTATCCGCAAGTTCAACATCCTCAAAGATCGATCCGTCCAGGGGGTTGCGCCGGAGGTCCTCTCCTTTCTCCTCGGATACCCATTTCCGGGCAACATTCGCCAGCTTGAAAACATCATCGAATATGCCTTCATCACCTGCAAGGGAGATGTCATCGGCATGGGGCATCTGCCAAGAGACCTGATTGAAGCGGAGGAAGATCGAGGCCCCTTATTGTCGGCAAATGAAACCGAAGAGGCCGAAAAGATACAGGCCATCCTGGATCAATATCCCCGGAACCGGCCTGAAGCGGCCAAGGCCCTAGGGATGAGCCGCACCACTCTCTGGCGGAAGATGAAGAAATACGGAATCATGGCCCCGTAGTTTGAAACCGATCATGAAACCGTTTCATGTTTTGAAACCCCCGTCCTTGACCTCAATCCTTTCCATCTTTGCCTTGCCAACCTAACGCACTGGTATTGTAAATAAAAAAATTTACTCTCCACATGAGTCGGTCTGGCACTCTATTTGCTCTATAGATGGATAGACGGGCATTAGGGCATTGATGCTGATTTTTTTAGAGAGCGGAGTTTTTCATTTCTTGAAAGAGCATTACAATGACGTAAAGGAATCCGGGAGATCAAAATGAAGATTGCGATTCCTCTGTTCAAGAAGAGGGTGTCCCCCCATTTCGGCTCTTCCTCCAGGATTCTCCTGCTGGAAACAAAGGGGACGGAGATTTGTCAGGAGACCATATGGGATTTGGGAGGAGAAGGCCCCATAGAGATTGCCCGACGCCTCGTGGCCCTGGGCGTGGAGAAGCTTATCTGCGGGGGCATTCCGTCGCATTACAAAGACTGGCTCATCAGGAAGGGGATCACAGTGGTGGATAACCAGAGGGGTGTGGCCAGGGAGATTGTCCGTCAACTCTTAAGAGATTGAGGAAAGAGGATCAAAGTTGGGAGGGGCACAGTCATGAAAGAATTCATCAAAGTCATAAAGGCCCTGAGAGATCCTAATCGGCTTAAGATCATCAAGATACTTGAGCATGGGGAGCTTTGTGTCTGCGAGATTCAGGAAGTCTTGCAGGTTTCCCAGCCCACCGTCTCCAAACATCTCAAGACCCTGGAATAGGCAGCTCTTTTGAATTCTCGAAAGGAGGGTTTGTGGGTCTATTACCGGCTGGACGACGGGAGCGGCAGCCCCTATGCCGCCGCGATGTTGGGAAATCTCAAACAATGCCTGGAAAGCAGCCCTGAGATCACGGAGATGGTAAAAAAGCTTCCTGCAATTCGAAAGGCGAACATATGTAAAACATGATTTACGGGATAAACTTATAAGTAAACCCTAACGTCGCATATCTTTCAATGTTGATTAGTTGACTTTGCGAGCTTTGCGGCTTTGCGTGAGATTTGGACTTTTTTTAAACCGATCACTTTTTAAAAAATTTGGAGGTAACAAAATATGGAGATGCATGCTGCGCAAATCATTGCCTTACTGGTAACCGGTATCGTCGTCGGATTTGCTTCAGGGTTGTTGGGTGTCGGGGGCTGTTTTATCATGGTTCCGGTACAGTTCTGGGCCTTGAAATCGATCGGTGTGGACCCCACCATTGCCATTCGGATCGCCTTTGGGACCAACCTGTTAGTGGTTCTTCCCACGGCCTTTACCGGCGCCATGACACATCACAAAAAAGGAGCGGTCCTCTGGAAGGCAGGGATTTCTTTTGGCATTGCCGGCGCCATCGGGGCCTTTTTCGGGGCCTTTATTGCTGCACACCTGCCGGGGAAGGTCCTGACGGTCGCCTTCGGCATCGCCGTCATCCTGGGTGCTCTCCGGATGCTGACGGCCAAACCGCCGAAAATCACGGAGGAGCCCTCCGATAGTATGGCCGCCTACATTCTCTGGGGAATCCCTCTCGGTATCGTTTCCGGCATCATCGGAATCGGCGGGGGTGTGCTCATGATCCCCATCATGGTCTATTTTCTGAAATTCAAGATGCACCAGGCCGTGGGCACCTCTACGGCTTTGATGATCTTCACGGCAATCGGCGGATCAGTCTCCTTTCTGTTCAACGGATTAGGTATCCAGGGGCTTCCTCCTTTTTCAACGGGTTATCTGAACTGGCTTCAGTGGATCCTCTTAGCCGGCTGCAGCATTCCCCTGGCCATCGTCGGGGCGAAAACAGCGCACCTTCTGCCGGCCAAGCAGCTCAAGTACATCTTTATCGCGGTGATGTTTTACATGGGGCTCAAGATGATCGGGGTGTTTGCCTGGCTGCACTTGCCGATCTAAGGATAATATTGTGGGAGCCTACTTTTCAAAAAGCTGAGATATCACAAACAATCTAAACGGTGGAGGTAGAAAAATGTTTGAAAAAATACTGTATCCAACAGATTTTTCGGATGTATCCAAAAAAGCGCTTGCGTATATTAAAAGCCTGAAAAACACCGGAACAAAACAGGTGATAATTCTGCGTGTTATTAACAAGAACAAAGCAGAACGTATTTCCCAGGGAGTAGCATGGGCCGGAGTAGAGGTGGCTGATTTTTTAAAAGAGACTTATCAAAGACTTGAAGAAGAAGCCTATGAAGAAGTCAAGCCTGTTGAATCTGAGCTCAAAGAGGCGGGCTTTGATGTAAAGATAAGGGTGGAAAAAGGGCACCCGTATTCAAAAATATTGGATGTGGAACGGGAAGAAGACGTATCTGCTATTGTCCTCGGCTCTCATGGTAGAAGTAATGTAGAAGAGATACTGTTGGGATCCGTCTCGGAACATGTCATCCGTTATTCCAAAAAACCGGTCCTGGTCGTAAAGCGAGATTAGAAGTCTGAGCGATCTATACAGACAGCAAAAAAAATGTAACAGCTCAATAAATGGGGGCAGAAGGGTTTTTCTGACGCGACTGCCGGGAGGGCGCCGTCTCTTTGTGACTTATCAGTGGGGGAAGCCGCAGCTCGACGAATGCGAGAATGCCAAAGGGGC
>JAGHEC010000327.1 GCA_021159525.1 Deltaproteobacteria bacterium
GTACAAGATCCACGCATTCCAGCCCGGCGATGACTTCCGCCCTGGCGCGCTCCCCCAGGATGGGTCGTTTGGGTCCCTTGATGATGCCAACAGAGGCGTCGCTGTTGATTGCAACCACCAGGGCATCACCCAATTCTCTGGCCTTAAAGAGATACCGGATGTGGCCCGCATGGAGAATGTCGAAGCAGCCGTTGGTAAAGACAATCCGTTTGCCTGCGGCCTTCATGCGGTTGCATGCTGTTTTCGCCGACTCGAGGCTTCTTATCTTGTCTGTATACATATTCCCCCCCCCGCATCAGGGCCGTTCCTGCCTTGACGCCCGTGCAAGGCTGAGGCCGTAGATTTTTTGTGCGCCCCCTTTCCGGAGTATGCGGGCGCATTCGTTGAGGGTGTTTCCGGTAGTAACCACGTCATCCACCAAAAGGATCGGCCTGCCTCTGATGGTTGCGTTATCATTTAATTGAAAGGCCCCCCGCACGTTTTGGCGTCGTTCCTCTTTCGCGAGTTTTGTCTGGGGCCGGGTATAACGCACCCTGCGCAAAGACAGAAAATCCATGTCCGCGCTCAGGGCCCGGGATACATACCTGGCCAGGAGAAGACTCTGATTGAATCCCCTTTCCCGAAGTCTCCGGGGATGGAGGGGAACAGGCATAACCACAACCCCCTCTACGGCCTGCATTTGCAGCGCTGCAAACCGGGCAAGGAGAGGGCCCAGGCCTTTTGCCACAAGGCCTTTGGATCCGTACTTGAGGCGGTGAACGGCTTTCAGGATGGCTCCCTTGTAATGGTAGGGGGCCCGGGCCGCATAATAAAAAGGCCTCTTTCTGAGGCAGTCTTCACAAACATGATCTTCCGCAGCCTCTGAGGAAAAGGGACGGCCGCACACAGGGCATATGGGCGAGGCAATGGCGTGAAAATCGGCCATGCATTCGCGGCAGAAAAAGGGCGATCGGCTGTCCCTTGTTAGAAGGCCGTTCCACAAAAAGCGACTGCAGATGACGCAGCGGGGAGGATAGATAATGTCTGTTAACAGCCTCACTAAAGGCATTTCGTATCAGCTCAATACGTAGGGGGGTAACAGTGAACGTGGTGCCGGGGCAGGAGGATTTTGCTTCTGCCCTCCCGGCAATCGCGTCAGAAAAACCCTCCTGCCCCTGTTTATCGAGCGATTACTTTCTGTTTAACCGGAGGCTGATTTTCCCTGGGTGATTGCTCGGGCTTCCCTGACAAATTCCTCGAATGAGCACTCCCGATTGATCCCCCGGCACGCGTCTTTGGCCGCTTCCCAGGTTTCCCTGTCATTTACGTTGGCAGGGAAATAAGGCCACAGCGTGCATCGCGCCGGCTTGACCGGATGGATCCGGCAACCCTTTCTCTTTTCGTAGAAGATGCAGAAATGATCATCACCGGTTGCAAGATAGGTTCGGTGGTTTCTGATCTCACAATAGCGATTTAGAAAGTCGGATGTGCTGATCTTCAGAAAGCGGGCAATGCGTTCTTTTTCCCCCTCCTCCAAAAAGATTCCGCCTTCCCCATAGCAGCAGTCCCCACACATTTTGCAGTCAAATGCCTTCATAAGTCGATCGTCCGTTCGCGCTATAGTTCCTCTTGAACAACCATATGAGGCTTTGCCAGACGCGTGCAATTATTTCTGTTGCCACACTGGAATCCTTTACACGGGGAAAGGTCTTCTTCGCTTTGATAAAAATCCGGTGTCTGAATTCCGAATCGGGAATTTTCCAGGTTTTCGTTGCCGTCAAAATATTATAGCACAAAACCGGCGGCTTGCAACCGCGTAAACCGCTTTGCAGAAACCACCTATGGGATGTCGGTTGACTCCGGCCGGTCAACGGCCTATGGTCTGTTTTCAGAGAATGGGATTCGGGGAAAGAGATGCCGTAAAACAGATTGATTCCCGGAAAAGACAAGGAAACCGTGTTTTTGTCTGTTGAGGAGCCCCTGGACGCGATTTGCAGACATCTTCGGCGATATGAGCCTCAGATACTGGTGTCGTATTGAGGGCAAGCCCGAGTCGGCCCCGCTATTTATTGTAACCGTTCACGGGGTCTTGAGACCTCCCTGATACACTGATATGAAAAAATCGCATCAGCTCAATAATTAGGGGGATAGCAGCGACCGTATCACCGGGGCAGGAAGATTTTTCTTGTGCTCCGGGCCTCCGGGC
Source organism: Deltaproteobacteria bacterium (assembly GCA_021159525.1). GTDB lineage: Bacteria > Desulfobacterota > DSM-4660 > Desulfatiglandales > Desulfatiglandaceae > AUK324. The sequence goes on from JAGHEC010000327.1 coordinate 2,186, forward strand.
CGGTCTCTTCAGTGACTTATCTGCTGGGGACACCCGCCTGCCAAGGCCAATTGAGCGTTCTTGCCAAGACTTTCGTCCCGTGGATCTGCGATGGCAGAAGGAAGTAACATGGGTAACAAGGCAATGGCGGGCAGGCTTGGCCATTTGGCATTCTCGCATTCGTCGAGCTGCGGCTTCCCCCACTGATAAGTCACGAAACAGGGGACCCATCCGAAGGATGGGGAGTCCGAGCAAAGCGAGGACAAACCGGGGACCCATCCGAAGGATGGGGTCTGAGTCGAGCGAAGCGAGCGAAGAAGAGACGGCGCCCTCCCGGCAGTCGCGTCA
>JAGHEC010000028.1 GCA_021159525.1 Deltaproteobacteria bacterium
AAGAAAAATTCTTCTGCCCCGGCACTAGGTTCGCAGTTATCCCCCTAATTATTGAGGTGATACCACAGGACTCAATCTTTCATCTTCTCAAAGATCCGGCCAAGGGCTGCCGTTAGTTGATCGATCTCCGCGTCTTGTACAATCAGGGGCGGCACAAAACGGAGCACCTTTTCCTGGGCGCAATTCACCAGGAATCCCTGTTCAAGGCAGGCTGTCACCACAGGCGCGCAGGGCCGATCCAGTTCCATCCCCAGGATCAGACCAAGCCCCCTCACCTCCTTCACAAAATCATACTTCCTGCGAAGCCCCTCTAACTGTTCCTTGAAATAGGCCCCTGCATTTGCAGCGTGATCGATCCAACCGTCGTTCAAAAGACTGCTGAGAACAGCCCTTGAAACAGCTGTCACCAGGGGGGTTCCGCCAAAGGTCGTGGCATGGCTTCCCGGCCCGAAAACCGGGCCCAGGGACTCGGTCGCCAGCATGGCCCCTATCGGAAGCCCGTTTCCCAGGGCCTTTGCAAGGGTCATGATATCGGGGGTCACGCCAAAGTGCTCGTGGGCAAAGAGCCGGCCGGTCCGTCCCATGCCCACCTGGACCTCGTCGAAAATTAAAAGGAGACGGCGTTCATTGCACAGGGTCCGCACCCTTTTGAGATAGTCGGCGTCAGGACAGATCACCCCCCCCTCCCCCTGGATCGGTTCGAGCATCACTGCGCATACTGTCTCGTCAATTGCCTGTTCCAAGGCCGGCACATCATTGAACGGAACAAAGCGGAACCCGCTCAGCAAAGGGTCATACCCGGCCCGGATTTTGTCCTGACCGGTCGCCGACAGGGTAGCCATGGTCCGGCCGTGAAACGAATTCGTCATGGAAAGGATCACATGACGGTTCGGACCAAAGTTCTCATTTGCATAGCGCCGGGCCAGCTTCAGGGCCGCCTCGTTGGCCTCGGCCCCGCTGTTGCAGAAAAAAACGCGGTCGGCAAAGGAGTTCTCCACAAGGAGCCGGGCCAGATCCACCTGGGGCCGCGTGTAGTAAAGATTGGACACATGGACCAGTCTCCGGGACTGTTCATCCAGAGCCTGCGTCACCACCGGGGAGCTGTGACCTAGGGCGCAGACCGCGATCCCCCCCACAAAATCCAGGTATTCCTTCCCGTTCTCGTCCCATACCCGGCATCCCTCGCCGCGCACCAGGACCACTGGAAACCGGCCGTAAGTCGTAAACATGTAGGTATCCGCCATTTCCATGGTGGATTTTTCTTTTTGCACATTGTTCATTTCCCGATTCCTCTTCACGCCATTCAGATGTTGATGCGACCCCGCTAACCCACGATTTCCGTTCCAACGCCGACCTTGGTGAGGATTTCCAGCAGGATGGCATGGGGAGCACGGCCGTCAATGATATGGGCCTTGCGCACGCCCCTGGCCAGGGCATTCAAACAACATTGAACCTTGGGGATCATCCCGCCCACAATGGTCCCGTCTGCGATCAAGGTCCGGGCCTCGTCCAATCTCAGGCTGGAGATCAACCTTTTTTCCCGGTTTAGCACGCCTTCGGTATCAGTGAGCAGGACCAGTTTGCGGGCGTTCAGGGCCGATGCGATTGCCCCGGCTACCAGGTCGGCATTGATATTGTAGGTCTCTCCTTCCTCGCCCGCGCCCACCGGCGCAATCACCGGGATGAACTCATTTTTCATGATGCTTGAGAGGATCCCGGTGTGAATGGCCGTGATTTCACCCACCATCCCCATATCAATAATTTCAGGGGCCTGGGCCTCCCCACGGCTTTTCAGGTACTTCATCTTTCGGGCGAGGATAAGATTCCCGTCCTTTCCCGACAACCCCACAGCGCTCCCGCCGTTGTGGTTGATGAGGGCCACGATCTCCTTGTTCACCTTTCCCACCAAGACCATCTCCACCACGTCCATGGTCTGCCGGTCGGTCACCCGCATCCCGTCCACAAATCCAGACTCGATGGAAAGCCGCTTGAGAAAATCGCCGATCTGGGGGCCTCCGCCATGCACCACTACAGGATTCATCCCCACATATTTCATCAGAATGATATCAAGGGCGAAATCCCGTTTCAAGCACTCATCCACCATGGCATGGCCCCCGTACTTGACAACAATGGTGGCCCCGTTGAAACGCCGAATATAGGGAAGGGCCTCGATCAGTATCCTGGCCCGGTCTATCTCCGCTGTCATAACATCCCCTTAAAGCAAAAAGTTGAGGAGTTGACCCAACCCCCCAACCAATCCCTGTACCTGGATCCCTCAATCCCTCGATCTACAGAATATACCGGCTCAGATTTTCATCCTCCAGGATATCGGCCAGTTTTTCCGCCACATATTCCTTATTGATGGTGACGGTTTTGACGGTCATATCCGGCGCCTCAAATGATATCTCGTCCACGAGTTTCTCCATCACCGTATGCAGCCTGCGGGCCCCGATGTTTTCTGTCCGCTCGTTGACCTTGCTCGCCATGCTGGCAATTTCCTTGACAGCCGTGTCCTGGAAGATGAGATCAATCCCCTCAGTGGCAAGAAGGGCCTTATACTGGGTAATAAGCGCGTTTTTCGGCTCACGAAGGATCCGGATGAAATCCTCCATAGAGAGCGAGTCCAGCTCCACCCGGATCGGGAACCTTCCCTGAAGCTCGGGCAGGAGGTCGGACGGCTTGCTCACATTGAAGGCCCCGGCAGCGATAAATAGGATGTGATCGGTCTTCACCATGCCGTACTTGGTGGCCACGGTCGAGCCTTCCACAATAGGGAGGAGATCCCGCTGTACCCCCTCGCGGGATACGTCCGGCCCGTAGGATGACTCGGAGCCGGCTACCTTGTCCAGTTCATCGAGAAAGATGATCCCGTTCTGCTCCGTGACTTTAATTGCCTTTTCCACTACCTTGTCCATATCGATCAGGCGCTGAGACTCCTCCTGAAAAAGGATCTCCAAGGCCTCGGGCACCTTCACCCGGCGCTTCTTCTTCTTGGCAGGGAGCATGTTCTCGAAGATCTCCCGGACATTGAACTCCATCTCTTCGAGCCCGGCGCTGGAAAAGATCTCTACCATGGGCATAGCTGGATTGGCGACCTCCAGCTCCACAAAGCGCTTGTCCAGCTTCCCGGCCTTGAGCATGCGACGCAGCTTTTCCCGGGTGGTATTCTCCGGCCTGTCAGCCCTCACCACTTCCAGGATCCTTTCCTTTTCAGCATCCTGGTCATCAGAGGGCGTCTCCTCGGTCCGCTTGGGAAGGAGGATGTCCAACAATCTCTCCTCGGCCAGCTCCCTGGCCTTGGGCTTGACCAGCTCTTGCTCGTCCTTCTTGGCCATGTTGACGGCCAGTTCTGTCAGGTCCCTGATCATGGATTCCACATCCCTGCCCACATACCCTACCTCGGTGAATTTGGTAGCCTCCACCTTGAGAAAGGGCGAGTTGGCAAGACGGGCCAGGCGTCTGGCAATCTCGGTCTTACCCACCCCGGTGGGACCGATCATAATGATGTTTTTGGGCGCAATCTCATCCTTCAGCTCCGGGGGAACCTGCTGCCTGCGCCACCTGTTTCTGAGGGCAATGGCCACTGAACGCTTTGCCTGATCCTGACCGATAATATATTTGTCCAGTTCAGCTACGATTTCCCGCGGGGTCAACACCTCGACCACCGGATCTTCCTTCTCAACAGACTTGTTCATTCCAACCTCGTCTTAACTATTCGTTGATTTCCTCTACCGTGATTTGATCATTGGTATACAGGCAGATGGAGGCGGCAATCTTCATGGACTCGGCAGCAATCTCGGCCGGGGACAGGCTGGAATGGGCCACCAGGGCCTGGGCTGCAGCCTGGGCAAAGGGGCCTCCCGACCCGATCGCCGCAACCGGACGGTCCGGTTCGATGACATCCCCCGTACCGGAGATGATCAGCATGTGTTCAATGTCAATGGCGAGGAGGAGGGCCTCCAGCCTTCGCAATACCTTGTCGGTTCGCCAGTCCTTGGCTAACTCCACCGCGGCCCGGACCAGATTTCCGTTGTAGGCGTCCAATTTTCCTTCCAGCCGTTCGAACAGATTGAAGGCATCTGCGGCCGCCCCTGCAAAACCCACCAGGACGCTGTCGTTATACATGCGCCGGATCTTCACGGCCCTGTGCTTCATAATGGTCTCGCCCAGCGTCACCTGGCCGTCCGCAGCCATAACGCTCTTGCCGTCCTTCATAACCGCCAGGACCGTGGTAGCCCTCAATTTATTGAAATCGTTCGTTCTAATCATAATTCTTGCTCTTAACTCCGGGGATGGGCCTTGTCATAGACCTCCATCAACCGATCCATGCTGACATGGGTGTATTTCTGAGTTGTGGACAGGCTCCTGTGCCCCAACAATTCCTGTACGGAGCGAAGATCCGCCCCGCCGTCCAGCAGGTGGGTGGCAAAGGTATGGCGCATGGAATGAGGGCTGATCTCGCTGGTCAACCCCGTCTCCCTTGCATACCGCTTGACGATCCTTCCGATGCTCCGCACGGAAAGACGCCCTCCCCGGCAATTGATGAAAAGGGGGTCGTCCGGCAAGATACCCTCAGGCCTTCCCCGCCTGTCGCGGGTGGCGGCGAGATAGTTCCTGAGGGCTGCCAGGGCCTTACGGCCGATGGGTACGATCCTTTCCCTGTCCCCCTTCCCCAGGACCCTGACCAGTCTCTGTTCAGGGTCCACGCTCGCCACATTGAGACCGTGGAGTTCACCGACCCTGATGCCGCATGAATAAAGCATCTCGAGAATCGCCAGATCTCTGAGTCCAAGGAGTTTGTCGCGGTCAGGCCGCTCCAGCAGCCGGAAGACATCATCCACCGGCAGGTAGACCGGCAGATGCTTCTCCTGTTTGGGCGTGGGAATGTCTGCCGCCGGATTTCCGGGGTTCAGGCCTTCCCTTTCCAAAAAAATAAAAAAGGAGCGGACTGCGGAAAGCTTTCGCGCAATGGATGACCGGCCGATCCGGCCGTAAAGGCATCCCACGTACTCCCGGATCAGGAGGGAATCAATGGCCTCCACGCAGACATCGCCCTCCTCGGAAAGGGGCAACTTCCCCTGAGAGTGCAGAAATTCGGAAAACTGAACCAGATCCGTGAGATAGGCCTTTACGGTGTGTTCAGAGTAATTCTTTCGGTCCCTCAGATAAATCTGGAAAAGCCTTATTCCGTCCTGAAGCAGCAAGATGGGTCGCTTCCGCCTTTCCCTGACAACGTGGTTGTCAATGGTCCACATGCTCCCGTGGGAGGGCGATTTCCTCAACACCCTCTCCAACCACCTGAATCAGAGTACCGGCAAGCCCCTTTCGCCGGGAGCAAACTCCCTCTTTGGGCTTGACATAAGTTTTTAAGATAACACATTTCTCGAAATTGGCAATTAAAAAAAATATTCCCTAAATTCTTGACTTGACTTTAATTCAAGTGTTGGTGTAATGGATATCTTTTTAAAAATCGGTGGTCAGGCACGCCTGATGCCTCTACAGGGAGATAGTTTTTCCGGGGATCATCACCTGTTTCGGCATCATGTTCATAAAAGATGCACCATGCCCCATCGGGATGTCACGGGGGTCTGCGACACAGTCTTAAACTGTCCCCATCCGCACGGCTGCAACCGCCAAATACTATCTACATAACGAAAGGGTTTCTGACTATGGAAAGAAATAGTGAGCAATTGAGAAACATCGCTCTCATCGCGCATGGGGGCTCGGGAAAGACCTCGCTGGCTGAAGCCATGCTGTTCAACGCAAAGGCGACCACCCGGCTCGGCAGGGTAGACGACGGCACATCCAATTTTGACTTCGAGCCTGAGGAGGTCAAGAGAAAAGCCAGCCTGAGCACAGCGTTCCACGACTGCACATGGAAAAAGCACATCATCAACATTATTGATACCCCGGGCGACGACAACTTCCTCTCTGACGCCAAGTTCTCGCTTCAGGCGGCCGACGCCGCGGTAGTGGTCATTGACGCCACATCCGGCGTAAAGGTCGGCGCCGAGAAGGTATGGGGCTTTGCCGATGAACAGGAACTCCCCCGGATCATCTTCATTAACAAGATGGATCGTGAGCGGGCCGATTTCTACAAGGTTGTGGAAGAGACCGCCCGCATATTCAAGATCAAGGCCACCCCCCTCTTTGTCCCCATCGGCTCAGAGGCCAACTTCTCGGGCGTGGTGGACCTCGTAAGGAAAAAGGCCTATACCTTTGCCAAGGACCTCAGCGGGAAATTTACCATCGGCGACATCCCCTCGGATATGGAGAGCGTGGTCTCTGAATGGCGCGAGACCATCATTGAAAACATCGTGGAGGTAAACGACGATCTTATGGAGAAATACCTCGAAGGGGAGTCTCTCTCGGACCAGGAAATCGAGGCCACCCTTCTTCAGGGGATCAAATCCGGGGCCGTCATCCCGATCCTCTGCGGCGCCGGCCTGGCCAATATAGGCGTTCCTCAGCTAATGGATCTGATCGTGCAGAAAATCCCTTCGCCCCTTGAAAGACCGCCCAAAAAGGGTGTTGTTCCCGGGACCGAAGAAATCATCGTAAGACCCCCCTCCGCGGAGACCCCGTTTTCAGCCCTGATCTTCAAGACTGTGGCAGACCCCTTTGCAGGCAAGCTCACCATCATGCGCGTCTTCTCCGGCACGGTTGAATCGGATTCATCCGTATACAACGCAAACAAGGATATTAAGGAAAAGCTGGGACAAATCCTCATACCCCAAGGGAAAAAACAACAACCCGTGCAGGCGGCCGGCCCCGGCGACATCGTGGCCGTCGCCAAACTCAAGGAAACAGCCACCGGAGATACCCTGTGTTCAGCGAGTGATCCCATCCTCTATACACCCACCGAGGGGCTCCCGGCCGTCATATCCTACGCTGTGGAGGCCAAGGTCAAGGGAAGCGAGGACAAGGTCTTCAGCTCGCTGGCCAAACTCGTGGAAGAAGATCCCACGCTCAAGCTGGAAAGAGACCAGACCTCAGCCGCGGTGATCCTCTCGGGAACCGGACAGATCCATCTGGAAACCACATGCGAGAAACTGGCACGGAAATTCGGCGTCGAGGTCACGCTGAACCCGGTAAAGGTCCCCTACAGAGAAACTATTAAAAAGCCTGTCAAGGGGGTTGTCTACCGGCACAAAAAACAGTCCGGCGGCAGGGGGCAGTTTGCCGAGGTCCATTTCGACGTTACCCCTTTGGAACCGGATGCCGGCTTTGAATTTGACGAGGCCCTGACAGGGATGAACGTCCCCCGGAACTTTGTCCCGGCCGTAGAAAAGGGGATCCAGGAAGCCCTTATGAGCGGCATCCTGGCGGGTTATCCGGTGGTCGACCTCAAAGTTCGCTTCTACGACGGCAAATCCCATGAGGTGGATTCCTCGGAAATGGCCTTTAAGATCGCAGCCAGCATGTGTCTCAAGAAGGCCGTCCAGGAGGCAAGCCCCACCCTCCTTGAACCTATAATGAAAATGGAGATCACCGTGCCCGAGGATGTGATGGGCGATGTGATGGGAGATCTCAACAGCAGGCGGGGCAGGGTCCTGGGGATGGATTCCCAGGGCAAATATCAAATCATTAAGGCCCAGGCGCCCATGTCCGAGGTCCTGAAATACGCCCTGGATCTGAACGCCCTCACCGGCGGCCGCGGGACCTTCCGCATGGAACATTCCCACTACGAGGAAATGCCTGCTCAGTTGCAGGAAAAGGTCATTGCCGCAGCCAAGGAAGAGAATTAGGAAGAGATTATGAATCGCAGGTTTAAGGCCGCGGTCCTTACTATCAGCGACAAGGGGGCCAGGGGCATGCGACATGACGAGAGCGGCGAGACGGTTTGCCGCATGCTGGAAGACCACGGCCTCGAGGTTGTGCGCCGTGAGATCGTTCCTGACGATCAACAACGGATCGCTCACGTCCTCATGGCGTGGGCAGACACAGAGGCCATACCTCTTATCGTCACCTCCGGAGGAACCGGGTTGAGCCCCGCCGATGTCACGCCCCAGGCCATGGGGCAGGTGATCGACTATCCGGTTCCCGGGATGGCGGAGGCAATGCGTGCGGAAAGCCTCAAAAAGACGCCCCATGCCATGATTTCCCGAGCTATGGCGGGGGTCAGAAAGGGATCTCTCATCATCAACCTCCCCGGCAGCCCCCGCGGGGCCGCTGAGAATCTCTCGGTGGTCCTCCCTGCCTTGGAGCATGCCCTGTCCAAGCTGGGAGGAGATCCCACGGACTGTGCCGCTTGCTGACCCGGGTTCCCGGACAGTGAGATGGAAAGAAGTAATCCTGGATCTTTCCCGCGTTTCGGAACCGCCCAATGCGAACCAGGCCATTCGCCTTGAGAAGCCGGGCCTGCAAACAAGCCGTGGCCGATGAACCGCACAAATCCCTTTGAAACTTTGGTAACCGTTTACGTATCACCTAAATAATTAGGGGGATAACTGCGAACCTGGTGCCGGGGGCAGAAGAATTTTTCTTCTGCTCCGGGCCTCCGGGCTGGTCTCTTGAGTGACTTATCTGCGGGGGACACCCGCCTGCCAAGGCCAATTGAGCGTTCTTGCCAAGACTTTCGTCCCGTGGATCTGCGATGGCAGAAGGAAGTAACATGG
>JAGHEC010000158.1 GCA_021159525.1 Deltaproteobacteria bacterium
GTAACAGCTCAATAAATGGGGGCGGAAGGGTTTTTCTGACGCGACTGCCGGGAGGGCGCCGTCTCTTTGTGACTTATCAGTGGGGGAAGCCGCAGCTCGACGAATGCGAGAATGCCAAAGGGGCAAGCCTGCCCGCCATTGCCTTGTTAGCCATGTTACCTCCTTCTGCCATCGCAGATCCACGGGACGAAAGTCTTGGCAAGAACGCTCAATTGGCGTTGGCAGGCGGGTATCCCCCGCAGATAAGTCACTCAAGAGACCAGCCCGGAGGCCCGGAGCGGAAGAAAAATTCTTCTGCCCCGGCAATAGCTTCACAGTTATCCCCCTAATTATTGAGGTGATACATTTTAGGTCAAGCACTAATTATTGAGCTGATACAATCTGATGGAGAATATGTCATGCATTAGATCCTGTCAAGCATTTATTGCTGTAATGCGCATGGATTCACAACAGTTGTTGTTTTGTGATCTTCCAGACATGGTGCATGCGCCGCCGCCTTTGAAAATCGGGCGGCAGGGTTGTTTTCGAAAGATCTTTTAGAGAAAATCCGTTCAATGCCTCCCTGTCCAGCCTGAATCCCCGGGAATTGCTCGAGAAAAAGATGATTCCGTCCTCTTCCAAAAGCTCCGCAGCCGAATGGATCAATCTGACATGATCTCTCTCTACATCGATGGTCCCGGGCAACGCCTTTGAGTTTGAAAAGGTGGGCGGATCCAGAAAAATGAGATCAAAGCATAGGCCTCTGTTTTCCTTGAGCCATGTAAGGACGTCTGCCTGATAAAAGAAATGCCCGTTCAGATCTATGCGGTTCAGGGTCAGATTTCCGCGCGCCCAGTCCAGATAGCCCCCGGAGGCATCGACCGAGACGGTGGATTGCGCGCCTCCCATGGCCGCGGCCACGGTTGCGGTTCCGGTATAGGAGAACAGGTTGAGAAATCGCTTTCCCCGGGCCAGGTCCCGGATCAAACTGCGGGTAACCCGCTGATCCAGGAACAGCCCGGTATCAATGTAATCAGTGAAATTGACTAGGAACCGAAAGTCCCTTTCGCAGACCTCGTGGAAAATCCCTTGGTTTCCCTGTTTTCCGTACTGGGTCTTCCCTTTCTGGCGTCGGCGCACCTTTAAAAAGATGGCTTCTTCAGGAACGCACAGCACTTCCCTGATGGCCGCCAATGCCTGATTTAGCCGGACCTTGGCCTTCTGAGGGTCTATTACGGCCGGGGCCTCGTACTCCTGGACATGGACGAATTGGCCGTACACGTCCACCGCAACCGCGTATTCGGGGAGATCCCGGTCATACAGCCTGAAACAGGAGATACCCTCTCTCGCGAAGCGCTTGCCCAGCCGTCTGAGATTCTTGCGCATGCGGTTGGCCAGCATCTCCGCGCCTCCATTTAGAGACGTAAGAGACGGGATAGACCGTATTTTGCGCAGGGGGCCGGTCGCGGGATAAAGACGTTCCGCGTCGACCTGAAAATTGAGGAGTCTGCATTCAATAGGCCCGTTGTAAAAGATGTACTTCTTGTGCGCCCTCAGACCAATGCCCTTTGCCAGATCCACATTCCCTGTAAAGAGGCTCAGCTTCCACCCGCTGAAATGCGCTTTCATACGGGCACCCAGGCCCGTATAAAGAGACCTCAGCTCGCTCACCTTGCCGAGTCGTTCCCCATAGGGCGGGTTCAGTACCACTAATCCCGGATGTCCCGCCATTGCGGGGTGGGGGACCAGATCGGTCAGGTTCCTCCTTTCAATATGCACAATCCCCAGCAGTCCGGCCTTCTCCACATGGGTTAAGGCGTTTCGAACCGCTTTGCGATCCGTATCGTAGGCCACAATGGGGGGGATCCTCTTGAGACCTGTATCTTTCCTTTCCCGGGCCTCCTCGAGCAGCCGCTTCCAGATGTCAGCACGGTGTTGCCGCCACCTGAGGAATCCGAAATATGTCCTCAACAGACCCGGGGCTGTGTCTCCGGCCATCCACGCCGCTTCGATGGGAAGGGTGCCCGACCCGGTCATGGGATCCATCAGGCCTCCGCCTTTTTCGGCAATGTCGGGCCACCCGGCCCGCAGGAGTATGGCGGCCCCCAGGTTCTCTTTCAGGGGGGCACGACCGCCCTCCTGCCGGTATCCCCGCTTGTGGAGGCTCTCCCCTGACAGATCCAGGCTGACGGTTGCCTCATCCCTGAACAGATGCACGTTGATACGCACGTCCGGCCTCAGGAGGTCCACCGAAGGCCGTATCCCGCAGCGGTCCCTGAACTGGTCCACGACCGCATCTTTTACCTTCAGTGCCCCATAACGGGTGTGGGTGATCCTGGAGCCCGATGCAGTGAAATCTACGGCAAGGGTGCCATTGGGCCGGATGTGCTCGGGCCAGGAGATGTCCCGCACCCCCTCATAAAGGGCTTCGGGCGTCTCGGCCTGAAAACGGCAAAGGGGCAAAAGGACCCGGTTGGCGGTTCGCAGCCACAGGCAGGCCCGATAGCCTGTTTCCAGGTCGCCCTCAAAAAAGGCCCCTGATCGCGAGGGGTTCACGGCCGCGGCACCCAGATTTTTCAGTTCCTCCGCGAGGAGGTCCTGCACTCCCCTGGGGGCAACGGCAAAAAAGGCAAGGGATTCTTTCATGGTAATTAGCGGTTGAGTTTGGCCGTCATTTCGATCATAATTCCCAAGGCCTGAGGGCCGCGACCAGACAGATTTCATCCAAAGCCCAAAAGGGTTCCGGCTGGCCCATGACGATTTCTGCCTCCCGCCCCCGGGCTGTATTTGGTTTTTCCCGTCCGCGGTATGGGGGTCGCTGCCTCCCCTCCAAGACGGGACAATAAAA
>JAGHEC010000443.1 GCA_021159525.1 Deltaproteobacteria bacterium
ACAGAACGCAAACGCAAGTATACCAGTGTTCCTGAACGGCCTTGTGTTTGTGACAAGTGTCATAGTGACTCTGGTTGTTTTCATGCCCACGGGAGATACACTCGTTGGGAATAGAGGACAGGTCATTGCGGGTGAGAACGAATATCATTTGAATGATTCCCTTACTTTTTAACCAGTGTTATATACACACATATACATCATTTCCTCCTTTGGATGGCCGCTCATGGTATTTGTGATTTGGTCGCGTATTCCATTGCATGGATTGGAATAACAGTACCATCCATCTCTTTGATGCGCAGGGCACTCTCGAATGCCTTGAGGCTGTCAACGTGGACCCCGGGTGTCAATACGGGCCACACCTTTTTCATTTTTTCCGGGGGAAAGAAATTGTCCATAATAGAACAAAATCCACTGAGAATATACCTGCCTTTCCTTGTTTCAATAGATACTGCCTGTGCGCCGGGTGTGTGTCCCGGCACGTGGACAACACGAATTCCCGATGCCACTTCAACATCGCCTGAGACCTCTCTGAAACGTATGCGTGGGAGGATTGAGGTAGGGTAAGAGCCGTAAAAGAGTGGGTGAGGTCTTCGCGCAAATTCGAGCTCGGCTGCCTGCACTATGACTTCGGCGTTTTCGCATTTTGGAGTATTGCCACAATGATCAAAATGGAGATGGGTCTGAATCAAGATATCAATTTTGCCTGGAGAGACCCAAACTGAATCCAAGGCCTTTTCGAAGCTGATGGTTTCCTCGTACTCACCATACCAGGATCTCCGTATCATCTCCGGCGGGGCGCCTGAGTCTACCAGGATATTCTTATCATCTGCCCTGATGTACCAGCAAACCACTGGAACCCATATTTCCCTCTGAAAATTCATCAGATAGGTCATCAGGGACTTGTTCATTTTCATCCTCCCCAACATGATGGGCTTAATCAAGTGATCCATACATGCCTCCATTTCAACCGCATATGGCTGTAGAATGCCTCATATTCCGAAACACCGAAGTACCGGAGCCACTCTTTTCTTCCCTATGGCTTAAACAGCGGCTGTCTTTTCTCCTTGAAGGCGAGCATGCCCTCTCTGGCCTCTTCTGTACCCCAGAAAAACGTCAGCATTTCCACACCAATCTCGGCGCTGGAGGAAAGCAGGTCGTAGTAGACATTATGCATTTTCTTGGCAAGTGTGATTGCAGTGGGGCTTTTCTTGACGATTTCATTGGCCCATTTTTCCGTCTCAGTGTCGAGCTCTTCGGGTGGCACAACCTTGTTAATCCAGCCCATGGCCTCTGCCTCCTGCGCCGTATACAGGCGGCAGAGATACGTGATCTCACGGGAACGCTTTTCTCCCACCAGTATCTGCAGGTTCTGGGGAACGCCAAAGGCAGGCATGGAACCTACCCGGGGGCCTGCCTGGCCAAATTTCGCTTTTTCCGAGGCGATGGTAAGGTCACAGGCAATGTTGAGTTCATTGCCGCCGCCCACACAAGCCCCGTGTACCGCTGCGATCACGGGCTTTGAGATTCCCCTGACAGTATCTATCATCGCCTTGAAATCGAGCAAATAAGCACGGCGATCCGCGGCGCTTCCCTCCGTGAGTTTCAGCAATTCCTCCAGGTCCCCGCCGGCACACCATGCCTTTCCCGCGCCTTTGAGAATAACTACCCGCAGCTTCGGATCGGACTCTGCCCTTCTTAATGCTGATACCAAGTCCCTGACCAATTGGAGATTCAGTGCATTAAATACATCCGGTCGATTAAGGGTAACAGTACAGATTTCTTCTTTCACCTCGTAAATAACTGTGGACTCCATAGATATCTTCCTCCTAAAGAAGTTTTCGCTTTGAAGTAACACAATCGAATTACCTCAAGAAAGCAGGCTCTTGGCCACGATAACCCTTTGAATCTGGTTGGAACCATCAAAGATCTGGATCATCTTTGCATCCCGCATCATCTTCTCCACGGGATAGTCCTTCATGACGCCGTATCCGCCCAGGATCTGAACCGCATCGGTAGTCACTTTCATTGCCACATCAGAGGCAAAACACTTGGTTGATGAAACCAGGCGGCTTCGCAGTCCCTTTTCTCCAGGACCTGAATCCATATAGCGGACTGTCCTGTAAAGGAGCGAACGGGCAGCGTCCACCTGTATGGACATATCTGCCAACATGAATCTTATGGCCTGGAGATTGCTGAGAGGCCCGCCGAATTGTATCCTCTGCTTGGCATAATTGACTGCGTAGTCAAGCGCCCCACGGGCAAGGCCCACGGCCATGGCGCCGGGCCCATAGGCCCTCATATCAGCCCCTCCGGTCATGAGGATATCCCATCCCTTCCCCTGTTGACCAAGCAGGTTTTCCTTCGGCACCTTTGCGTCTTGGAAGATCAATTCAGCTAAGTCAGACCCCCTGAGCCCGAGTTTGTCCTCGTGTTTGCCAACCATAAACCCGGGAGCATTCTCCTTCTCAATAACAAGCGCTGACAATCCTCTGTGCCTTTCTCCCTCCCCCGTACGAACGAAGACCAGGATAAAGTCGGCAATATCCCCGTTGGTCACGAATATCTTGGTGCCATTAATAATGTAATGGTCTCCGTCCAATACGGCCTTTGTTTGAATGGCCGCTGATTCAGACCCAAAATTCGGTTCGGTCAGGGAAAAGGCGTTTACCTTGTCGCCGGAGCACATTTGCCCAAAAAACCGCTCCTTCTGTTTCTCATTTCCCCATTGTTTCAATATCTGGATGAGGGACTGGGTTACGAAAAGTATCATGGCCGTGGAGGCATCCACCTTTGCCATCTCTTCCACCACAAGGGCAATGGTAGTGTAAGAGGCCCCGATCCCGCCATATTCTTCGGGAAGCGCCATTTTCAACAGATCGTTTTCTGCGAGGAGCCTCACAATTTCAGATGATGAATGACCTGACACATCCGCCTCTTTGACCATGGGGCCGATCTTGTCTCTCGCCAGTTTTTGAACCATCTCCTGAATCATTCTTTGTTCATCGGTGAAATTCATCATTTCAAGACCCCGTAATCAGTCATGCTATTTGCTGTATTCATAGACCCCTTTTCCTGCCTTCCTGCCCAAATGGCCGGCCTTGACCAGCTTCACAAGGAGGGGGCAGGGCCGGTATTTGTCTCCAAGCTCCCTGTGAAAAGTTCTCATGCACGCAAGAAGAATGTCCAGGCCAAATGCATCTGCAGCGGCCAGGGGGCCTAAGGGAAAACCTAAGCCCTTTGTGCAGCTCCTGTCTATCTCCTCAGCGCTTGCAAGCCCGGTTTCCAGGGCGAAAAAGGCTTCATTGACCATGGGAAGATAAAGACGATTGATCACAAAACCTGGCGAATCGGCAACGGTTACGGTTTCCTTCCCGCACTTTTCAAGAAAATCGAGCACCGTTCTGTGGGTCTCATCAGAGGTTACAGGGCCGCGCACAACTTCTACCAAGGGAGTGAGGGCCGCCGGGATCAGAAAATGCGTGCCGATGCACCTCTCAGGGCGTTTTGTAGCAGCGGCAATCTCCGCAATCCAGAGGGTCGAAGTATTGCTCGCCAGGATGGCCTCTTTCGGGCCGGTTTCGTCAAGTTTCCTGAACACATCCTTTTTGACTTCCACATCCTCAAACACGGCCTCAATCACCAGGTCGGCATCTGACACGCCATCACTAATGTCTGTTCCGGTGTTGATAAGCGATAGAATTTTTTCCCTGGTCTCCTGATCCATCTTTCCCTTTTTCTCCTGACCTTTTAAAAAGGTCTGGATGTTTTTCATGCCTCTTTCCACTTGTTCAGGGGCCATGTCCAGCATTCTGGTTTTAAATCCGCCTCTGGCGCAGACAATTCCGATCTGGCTGCCCATGGTTCCCATACCAATGACACAAACTTTCTTGATCGACATCTTTCCTGCCTCCCTTTTGACTTCCTTACTATCTCAGTTTAAGTTGTTCACCTATTTCCGCTAGCTCTGAACTGAGACCGGCCCTCAATAGGTGGCTTGGCAGCCTTATGCCTGCGAGTCGTTCTGCCAGAGCCCCACACTCCAAAAGACGCTCCAGATCCACGCCTGTGCTTACACCCATCTGTTCGAACAGATGGGCCAGATCCTCAGTCGGAACATTCCAAAAGCCTATGTCCAATTTATGCGCGCCGAAGGGGGTACCGCTGAAACCTGCAATGGCCGTATCGAATATACGAATGCCTTCCTCATAGGCGGCCACACAGTTGACCAGGCCTGTGCCCCTTGTGTCATGGAAATGGACGGCAATATCAGCGCCGAGACCTAATTCCGTGACTGCTGCAACAACCTTCTTTACCTGTATCGGGTTGGCCATACCGGTACTGTCTACCAGCGTGATTTCGTTGGCTCCCATAAACGCCAATCGTGAAGCGATCTCCAATACCTTTTCTAAATCAACCGACCCGCTGTAAGGACAACCAAATGCAGTAAGGATGTAGGCACTGATGGTCTTTCCTCCATCGTGAGCTGTTTCAAATATGGCGGGCAGAGTCTTGTTCAGGAGAATCTTCGTGCTCAATCCGAGTGCGGAATGATTGAAGGCTTCACTGGCGGCTACAAGGGTGAGTACTTCATCTACCTGGGTCAACACGGCCCTGCGGCAGGCTACTTCA
>JAGHEC010000317.1 GCA_021159525.1 Deltaproteobacteria bacterium
GGATCCTTGCCCCCTTTAGCATTCTCGCATTCGTCGAGCTGCGGCTTCCCCCACTGATAAGTCACAAAGAGACGGCGCCCTCCCGGCAGTCGCGTCAGAAAAACCCTTCTGCCCCCATTTATTGAGCGATTACACAACAGGACTCGAGGATTTTGCTGAGATTCTATTTTTCTCCCTGATCAATGTCAAGTTTTTTGGAATACGGTCCACGGCGATTTTGTTCTCCGCACAAAAGCCTGTAACCACAAGACATTAAGTCAGATTCTGATTGTTAGAACATGTAGGGCTAAAAACCTTTGTTATTACAATATATTGCAATTGAAGCTTCGTCGCAACTGCAGATTTTTATTGGATTTCCCGGTTACGAACAAATTTATCGTCCAATAGGGTCTTGGAAGGCAAAAATATCTCTTGACTGCCAAGATTAACTATACTATCTTCATCTGCGATGAATGGGCTGAAATGATGATCTGAGCGGGCATAGCTCAGTTGGTAGAGTACAAGCTTCCCAAGCTTGGTGTCGCGGGTTCGAGCCCCGTTGCCCGCTCCATACATCTCCGATAGATCGGGCCTGATTCCCCCTTTTTGAGGTTGGTGAACGGCAAGGTAACGTTCACTTACTTTGAATTGTGGACACTGCGTGGGTTTTCATAAATTCCTTATCGGCTTTTGCGCAAAGGACGTTATGTAAGAAAGCGCTTTAAAATTGAGTCTGCAGTGGGGAAGCGGGCAAGGGGCCCGCTTTTTTTGTTTTTAGAGCCGGGCATTCGGCGCCAAACTCCGGGCCGCAAATTTTCGACCTGTGGGGTTAAGTCTGCGGTGAAGCGGGTAACCGCACAGACGGCAAATTTTGGGGGGGATGTGGCATGTATACCCAGGCTGTCCAGGAGGTGAGCCTTCTTATCGAGCCGATCCTTAATGAGATGGGGATCGAGCTAGTGGATGTTGAGTATCTGTCCGAAGGGGGGAGATGGATTCTCAGGATCTATGTGGACAGGCCCGCAGGGATTGTGCTTGACGATTGCGTCCGAGTGAGCCGGGAGATAGAGGATATCATCGAGGTCAGGGATCTTTTTCATCATTCCTATGTGCTGGAGGTATCTTCTCCCGGTCTCAACAGGCCCCTTAAAAGAGAAAAGGACTTTGTGCGCGCACTTGGAAAAGATGTTCAGATCCAAATGGCGGCCCCTGTCAACGGCCGGCGCAATTTCAGGGGCAGGCTGGATTCCTTTGACGAGGGGGTCCTGTGCGTGGTCACAGAGGGGGGGCGCTTTTTCCTCCCCCGGGAAGGCGTGAAAAAAGCGAATCTTATCTATAAGTTCGGAGAGTAGGTGCGGTCTTTGAATCGGGTTTCCGCTTTGGATGGGCCAGGGCGAATTCAACATGTGGCAATGCAACGGGGCGCGCCGGCACAGGTCGTCTCTTGTGGATCTCAACCAATAGCGTGTGCTGATGGAGCAACGGAATGATTTCGGATTTAAAGAGGGTTATCGATCAGGTCAGTCGTGAAAAAGGCGTCGAGAAGGATGTGCTCATCGGGGCGCTCGAGGAGGCGGTCAAGGTGGCGGCCCGCAAAAAATTCGGCCCTGATTACGATCTGGAGATCAACTACAATGAGGAACTTGGAGAGGTTGAGGCCTTTGAGTTTAAGGAAGTGGTGAAAGAGGTGACCAACAAAAATCTCCAGATTTCGCTTGAGGAAGCGCATGAAATAGATCCTGAATGTGAACTGGGAGACAGCCTTGGCATTAAAATGGATGTAGACGCCTTTGGCCGGATTGCAGCCCAGTCCGCTAAGCAGGTTATTATGCAGCGGCTCAAAGAGGCCGAGCGCGATATGGTCTACGATGACTTCAAAGACCGCCGTGGTGAGATCTTAAACGGGATTGTACAGCGGTTTGACAGGGGATCCATAATTATCAATGTGGGACGGGCGGAGGCCGAACTGCCGCAAAAGGAGCAGATCCCCAGGGAGACCTACAAGCAGGGCGATCGCATCAGGGCGTACATCCTGGATGTGAAGCAGTTCAGCCGGGGGCCCCAGATCGTTCTTTCCAGGACCCATCCCAATTTTCTGGCAAGCCTTTTTGAAAACGAGGTCCCTGAGATTTCAGAGGGGATCGTCCAGATCGTGCAGGTGGCGCGGGAGCCCGGAAGCAGGGCCAAGATTGCGGTAACATCCAAGGATTCGGATGTAGACCCCGTAGGCGCGTGCGTTGGCATGAAGGGTCGGAGGGTCCAGGCCGTGGTGCAGGAGCTGCGGGGTGAAAAAATCGACATTGTGACCTGGGACCCGGATGCAGCCAAATTTATCTGTAATGCCCTGGCCCCGGCAGACATCACGCGGGTGATAGTGGATGAGGAAAATCACAGCATGGAAGTGGTGGTCCCGGACGACCAGCTGTCTCTGGCCATTGGAAAACGGGGGCAAAATGTCAGGCTGGCCTCACGATTGTCCGGCTGGAGGCTGGATGTCATTGGAGAAACCACCTACAACACCGCGCTCAAGGACGGCTATCGGTCCCTTCTGGACCTCGGGGGAGTGGGGGAAAAACGGGCGACCGACCTGTATGACGCTGACTTCAGATCCGTGGGGGATGTGGCAGTGGCATCGGTGGAGGACCTCCTGTCTGTAAAGGGCATGACAGAGTCCAGAGCCGAGTCGCTTATTGACGAGGCCGTTCGGTATGTGAGCGAGCAGGAGGAGGGAGAGTCTGCTCCTCCGATTGAACCGGAAGAAAGTCCGGACGCGCGAGAGGAAGTCTCACAGAATGCGGCCGCTTCTGAAGCGGAGCTTGAGTCCCCGAACCGGGGTGGGTTGGAAGAAGAAGCAATGGGGGCGTCTGAAAAGGAATCCTCCGAGGATTTAGAGCTTGAGGAGGAGGCAGTAGAAAACAACCGGGAAACGGAAAAGGTAGACGTTCTTGATGAGTAAAGGAAAAGGGCATATACCGATACGGACCTGTATCTGCTGTCGTGCCAGGCGGGGCAGGAACGATCTGTTGAGGCTTGTCTTGGACGCCGACGGGATGGTTGTCCCGGATGCGGGGGGCAGGAAACCGGGCCGCGGTGCCTATGTGTGTCGGGACGCAGGCTGCCTCAGTCTCCTTCATAAAATCAACCGGCTCCAGAGGGTGTTCCGGACGAAGCGCCCTGTGGCGCTCCATCCGGATTTGTTTGGATTGTCGGCAATGCCGGAGGCCTTTAATGGAAAGGCGGGGGCGGCAAGCAGACTTTAATTGATTGATTTTGGGGGAATCAATGGCGAAAGTCAGGGTTTATGAATTAGCAAGAGAACTCGACATGGACAGCAAGATCCTTGTGGACAAGCTAAATGCCGGGGGTCTCGACGTCAAAAATTACATGAGCACGCTTGATGAATCATCCGTCGCCAAGGCCAGAGAGATTGTCTCTGGCGCCGTGTCGGAAGTGGTTGAGGAAAAGAGGATCAAGCCGACGGTGATTCGAAGACGCAGGAAAGTTGTCGTGGTCGAGCAGGCGGTCCCTGAAGCCCCGCCAGAAGAGAAGTCCGAAGCACAGGTTGTTTCGGAAGTGAAAACAGGGCCTGCTGTCACGGCACAGGCAAAGGCCGGTGAAAAGACAAAGGAAAGGGAACAAGAAGAGGCGGCGGCGGAAGCCAAGGCGGGTGTTGCCGTTCCTGTGACCCCGGCACAAGAAGAAATAGAGGCACCTGTTCCCGAAGAGCCCGCTGTCAAGCCCCCTGAACCCGAGACAAAGAAACCCCCGGTCCCCAAAGAGGAACCTCCGGCCCTGAAAGAGAAACCCCCGGCCCCCAAAGAAGAGGCCGGACCCCCTGAGAAACAGCCCAAGCCCAGGCCTAAAAAAGGCAAAAAGAAAAAGATTGAACGGCCGGCCAAGATCATCCTGCGACCGGAAGAAGGGCCCCTCAAGGACATTCTGGCCAGGCAGGCTGAAGAGAAGGCCGCGGCTGCTCCCCCGATGCCTGTGCCAACCATGCCGGTCATTGAGGGCGAGGAGGAGAAAGAAAGGCCAAAGAAGGGAAAGACCGTAAAGAAAAAGAGAGAAAAGAAGGTGATTGAGGTCGGGGAGGCGGCTGACAGGGGGACCCTGCGGCGACGCAAGAAGGAGGTGTACGAGCGGGCCGATCTCTATAACGGCAAGCCACGAAGGGCCAAGGCTGGAGGAAAGGCCGCCAAAAAGGGAAAAGAGGTCGGCCGAAAACTCAAGCACACGGAGATCACCGTTCCCAAGGCCATCAAGCGGAAGATCCGGGTCCAGGAGTTTGTGACGGTCACCGAACTTGCCAAGGCCATGGGGACAAAGGCTACCGAGCTGATGAAACGTCTCATTAATTTGGGCGCCATGGTCAACATCAACCAGCCTATTGATTTTGACACGGCATCAGTAGTGGCCGAAGAGCTGAACTTTGAACTGGAACTGGACACCTTTGAGGAAGAAAGCCTCTTTAAAGACATTGAGGATCGGCCTGAGGACCTGGTTCCCCGTCCCCCGGTGGTGACCATTATGGGGCACGTGGATCACGGCAAGACCTCGCTTCTTGATTATATCCGTAAATCCAATATCATCGGCAGCGAATCGGGTGGCATCACCCAGCATATCGGGGCCTATTATGTCAAGACCGATGGGGGGGATATTGCTTTCCTGGATACCCCGGGGCATGAGGCTTTTACCGCCATGCGGGCGCGGGGGGCCAAGGTAACCGACATCATTGTGCTGGTGGTGGCCGCAGACGACGGGGCCATGCCCCAGACCAAGGAGGCCATCAATCACGCGCGGGCCGCCGAGATTCCGATCGTGGTTGCCGTCAACAAGATGGACAAGCCGAACGCCGATCCCGACAAGGTCAAACGAGAGCTGGCCGAACTGGGTCTTGCCCCTGAAGAATGGGGGGGCGAGACCCTGTGGGCCTATATCTCTGCCAAGACCGGCCAGGGAATGAACGATCTTTTGAGCCTGATCTTACTGCAGGCGGAGATACTCGAGCTGAAGGGGAACCCCAACAGGGATGCCAGGGGCACTGTGATCGAGGCGGAACTGGACAAGAGCCGGGGGCCCGTGGCCACGGTACTTGTCAAGAACGGGTCGCTCAGGCAGGGGAATCAGTTTGTATGCGGTGAATACTATGGCCGCGTCAGGGCCATGCTGGATCATCGGGGTCGGAAGATAAAGGTGGCCGGTCCGTCGGTTCCGGTCAAGCTGTACGGTATCTCGGGCGTCCCCATGGCAGGAGACGAGTTCATTGTGGTCAAAAATGAAAAGACCGCCAAACAGATCATCGAACATCGACGTTCCAAGCCCCAGAAGCAGGATATGGCGCGCAGGGGTTCAGTCAGTCTGGACGATCTCTTTGACAGGATCAACAAGGGGGACATCAAGGAGCTCAACGTCGTCTTGAAGGCCGATGTCCAGGGCTCTGTAGAGGCCCTTTCCGATTCTCTCGTAAAACAGAGTACCTCAGAGGTCAAACTCAATATCATTCATTCCGCTACAGGGGCGATCACCGAATCGGATGTGATGCTGGCCTCCGCATCCGGGGCCATCATCATCGGCTTCAATGTGAGAGCCAATCCCCGTGTGGTCGAACTCGCCGAGCGGGAGAACGTCGATATCCGCTACTACGATGTGATCTATAATGTCATCAAGGATGTGCGTCTGGCCATGGCGGGTCTCCTGGCGCCGGTTCTCAAAGAGCATGTCATCGGCCGGGCAGAGGTAAAGGAGATATTCCGTGTTCCCAAGGTGGGGGCCGTTGCCGGATGCCAGGTCACGGACGGACATGTGGACAGGAATGCCCATGTCAGGCTCCTGCGCGACGATGTGGTGGTCTTTGACGGGAAGGTGGCCTCCCTCAGGCGATTCAAGGAAGATGTGAAGGAGGTCCAGAGCGGTTATGAATGCGGCATCGGTCTTGAGAATTTCAGCGACATCAAACCGGCCGATATCTTTGAGGTATACGAGCTCCAGGAGGTGGCCCCCGAGCTTTAAGAGATGGTAGTGGGAACCCTCAAGATAGACTTAATGCTGGTTGACAATCGATCTCTGAAAGGGAAGCGAAAGGTCGTCAAGAGCATGGTCGACAAGGTGAAGGCCCGCTTCAATGTCTCCATCGCTGAGGTGGGGGCCAACGACAAGTGGCAGAGGATCGAACTGGGGATCAGCGCTGTGGGAAACGACAGGCGACATATTGATTCTTCCCTGAACCATATACTCACTTTTCTTGACGCCTTGTGTCTGGCGCAGATCGTGGATGCCAGGATGGACATCATCAATGTGTGAGCCTATGGTGGAATGAACTGCCCCGCCGCAAGCAGCCGGGCGTCAAAATGAATGTTTTATCGTATCACCTCAATAATTAGGGGGATAACTGCGAACCTAGTGCCGGGGCAGAAGAATTTTTCTTCCGCTCCGGGCCTCCGGGCTGGTCTCTTGAGTGACTTATCTGCGGGGGACACTTGCGCCCTCCCGGCAGTCGCGTCAGAAAAACCCTTCTGCCCCCATTTATTGAGCTGTTACGTTTTATCTTTGCAATCTGCGAAATCTGCGGATTAAAAAGTGGGAAACTGAGGAATTGAGGGAGCGGAAATGGCGACAGGCAAGCGGGCCGTAAGGGTGGGGGATCTGATTTTACGGGAAATGGCTCTCCTTATCCTCGAGAAGGTCAAGGACCCGAGGGTCAACGGAGTCACCTTAACAGAGGTCCGTCTCAGTAACGATTTAAAACAGGCCAAGGTGTTTTTCAGCGTCATGGGAGAACAAATCCGGGTGGAAAAGGCCTTGGAGGGGTTAAACAGCGCCAGGGGCTTCATTAAAAGACAGATCGGCGCCCGTATGAAGTTGCGTTATGTGCCGGAGATTCTGTTCGTACACGATGTGTCCCTGGAAGCAGGAAGCCATATGGAGCAACTTTTTGAAAAAATGGCCGCTGCGGAAAAATCTCTCTTATGACGCCGTCCGATAAAATAGCGGCCGCCTTGGCCCGGGGACAGCGCTTCCTGCTGTTGACCCATCAAGACCCGGACGCGGATGGCGTGGGCTCTGTGCTGGCCCTGGGTAGAAGTCTGTGCGATGCGGGGAAGGAGACAACGCTGCTGTTTCAGGCCCCCCTGGGCCCGCCCCTTTGTTTTCTGAAAGGGGCAGAGCGGGCAGTGACGCAATTGGATGATAGAAAGATCTTCGACGCTGCGGTGATTCTGGACTGTGCCGAGAAGAACAGGCTGGGCCGGGCTGCCGATTATTTGTACAAGGAGTTGCCGCTGATAAATATTGACCATCACGAAACCAATGACCACTTCGGAACCCTCAACTTGGTCGACCCGAAGAGTTCCTCCACTGCCGAGCTGGTATTCGGGGTGATCCGGGCGGCCGACCTGCCCATGGGTCCCGAGGCTGCTGAAAACCTCTTTGCAGCCATCCAGGGCGATACCGGTTCCTTCAGATATGGCAATACCACGGCCAAGACCTTCAGGGTGGCCGCCGAGCTGGTGGACCTGGGCGCATTACCGTGGGATATCTCCCGCAGGATCAGGGACAACCACAGCATGGCCCGGCTTCGACTGTTGGGCCTGGCCCTGGAGACCGTCTGCCTGCGGCTTCAGGGACGCGTGGCCGTCATGACCCTCACCCGGGAGATGATGGAGGAGGCAGGGGCCCATGAGACAGACACCGAAGAATTTGTGGATTATCCCCGTTTTATCAGGGGCGTTGAGATGGGTGTCCTGATCCGGGAAACCGGGCAGAACACGACCAAGGTCAGCATCCGGTCCAACAATTGGGTAAACGCGGCCCGGCTGGCGGCCCGATTCGGGGGCGGCGGTCATGCCAGGGCCGCCGGATTCACCTGTCGCGGCGCAGCAGGAACGGCCCTGACCCTGTTTTTGAAGGAGGCCAGGCGGTTTTTGGATGGGACCCGGGACTGACGGGATACTGCTGATCGACAAATGCGCAGGTGAGACCTCCCATGACGTGGTGAAGAGGATCCGGCGGGTCTTGCGGGGGGCAGGCCGGGCAAAGATAGGACATGCAGGGACACTGGATCCCTTTGCCACCGGGTTGCTTGTCGTTCTTGTGGGCCAGGGGACCAAGCTGTCTCGGTTTATTATGCAGGGGGAAAAGACCTACCTGGCAACCCTCAGACTGGGGGTGGAGACAGATACCCTGGATCTTGAGGGAAGGGTTGTGAGTATGTGCCCGGTGCCGGATGTAAGCCTGACATGGGTTCAAAAGGTGGCCGGGAGGTTCGTAGGCAGGCTTCAACAGACCCCGCCTGTCTATTCTGCAGTCCGGTGCCGTGGGAAACGGGCCTATGAGTTCGCGAGGAAGGGCCAGCAGGTTGAACTGAAGGCAAGAGAGGTGACGATCCGCGGCGTCGAGATCCTGTCCATGGCCCTGCCCGACATCCGGTTTTGCGTAAGGTGTTCCAGCGGGACCTATGTGCGGCGTCTTGCCTCGGACCTGGGCAAGGCATTGGGCTCAGGCGCACATCTACGATCTTTGCGCAGGGTCGAAAGCGGGGCTTTTTCGGTCATGAATGCCCTTTGCTCGGCAGAGATTGGGGATGGGATTTACTGTGCATCCCTGTTAAAGAGAATTATCCCGCTGAGAGAGGCGCTCCCCGGCATGAAGGAAATCCACATCAGCGAACACATGGCTGAAAAGGTGCGACAGGGGCGCCCGCCGGCATGGGAAGATCTGGTCCTTGGCGCAGGGGGGGATCCGGGAGATCTTTCTGGGAGATGGATCAAGCTTGTCAGCCGGGGCCGGCTGGCAGCCATCATACAGGTTCAGGCCGCAGACAAAGGGCCATGCGGCACGATCAGCATAGAGAGGGTGTTTTTGTCGTAGGGGAGATGGCGGCGGGGGCACGACATGAGCGATAGGCCGCCAACAAAGAAGGAGCAATACCAAATAAAATATACAGGAGGTATGAAAAGTGGTTCTGTCAGCGGCAGCAAAAAAAGAGGTTATTGAACGGTTCAAGGTGCACGATAAGGATACGGGGTCGCCTGAGGTCCAGATTGCCTTGCTTACCAGTCGGATTCAATACCTTACGGATCATTTCAAGGTTCACAAGAAGGATCATCATTCACGCCGGGGCCTGTTAAAGCTGGTAGGTCAGAGACGACGGCTTCTTAACTATCTGAAGCGAAAAGATGTGGAAAAATATCAGAACCTGATCCAGGAACTCGGCATTCGCAAGTAGGGCAAGACAGATAAAGGTGCAATTTATTGAAAGGATAAAGAAAACCATGATAAAGAGCTGTTCAGTTGAAATCAATGGTCAACCTCTTCATATGGAGACCGGGCGCGTTGCCAAGCAGGCGAGCGGATCGGTGGTGGTGACCTATGGGGAGACCGTGGTCCTGGTGACTGCGGTGTCTACAGACGAGGTCCGCGAGGGGATCGATTTTCTCCCTCTGACCGTGGAATATCAGGAAATGTCCTATGCGGGCGGTACCATTCCGGGCAATTTTTTCCGAAGGGACATGGGAAGACCGAGCGAGAGGGAGACCCTTACGTCGCGTCTGATCGACAGGCCTTTAAGGCCCCTGTTTCCCAAAAATTACCATTTCGAGACCCAGATTATTGCAACAGTCCTGTCCACGGATAAGGAGAATGAATCGGATGTGCTGGCCCTCTTGGGGGCCTCTGCCGCCCTTGAGATCTCAGAGATACCCTTTTCCGGCCCGATTGCCGGGGTCAGGGTGGGCAGGATTGATGGCCGTTTTGTTGCCAACCCCACTATCAGCCAGCAGGAAGAGAGTGATATCAACCTGATCGTGGCGGGGAACCGAGACGGCGTTGTCATGGTTGAGGCGGGGGCCCGATTTGTCTCCGAATCCGATATGATCGATGCGATTTTTTACGGCCATGAGGTTATTCAGCCGATGCTGGACATGCAGGAGCGGCTCAAGGCCGAGGTGGGCAAACCCAAGCGGATGATCCCTCCGCCGGTCGGGGATGAGAGCCTTGAGGCAAGGGTTCGGGAGATTGCGACCCCTCTGTTAAAAGAGGTGATCGTCACTGCGGACAAGATGGATCGCCAGCAGAAGCGAAAAGATACGGAAGCGCGCACCGTTGAACTCCTCTCCGGCGAATATGAGGGGAGGGATTCGGAGATCCGCGAAGCGGTCCACTCCCTTGAAAAGGCCATGGTCCGAGAGATGATCCTGTCTGAAGGAAGGCGCATCGACGGCCGCGCGTTCAACGAGGTGAGACCCATCGAGTGTATTGTGGGCCTCCTCCCCCGCATCCACGGGTCGGCCCTGTTTACGCGGGGAGAAACCCAGGCCATGGTCCTGACCACGTTGGGAACCGAGCGGGACGAACAGCGGATTGAATCCATCTACGGGGAATACTTCAGTTCCTTTATCTTTCATTACAATTTTCCGCCTTACAGTGTAGGGGAGGCCAAGCGGCTGGGCGGACCGGGTCGGAGGGAGATCGGACACGGGGCCCTGGCCAGGCGGGCCCTTTTGCCTGTGCTCCCTGATGGGGAGGAGTTTCAGTACTGCATTCGGGTGGTCTCCGAGATCCTTGAATCCAACGGATCCTCCTCAATGGCCAGTGTGTGCGGCGGATCTCTCTCGCTGATGGATGCGGGGGTTCCCATCAAGGCCCCGGTTGCGGGCGTGGCCATGGGCCTTGTGAGCGACGGCAAACGCGTGGCGGTCCTGACCGACATTATGGGGGACGAGGATCATTACGGTGATATGGACTTCAAGGTTACCGGCGCCCGCGAGGGTGTGACAGCCCTGCAAATGGACATCAAGGTGGAGCGCCTCACCCGCGAGGTCATGCAGCAGGCCCTTGAACAGGCTAAAGAGGCCCGCTTGTTTATCTTGAATGAGATGGGGAAAACGATCTCGCAGCCCCGATCGAGCGTTTCCAGGTACGCCCCAATTATCGCCTCCGTCAAGATCAATCCCGAAAAGGTCCGCATTCTCATCGGCCCGGGGGGCAAGACCATTCGGGAGATCTCCAATACGTCGGGTGCAAGAATTGACGTGGATGACGAAGGGACGGTAACGGTATCCTCCCCTGACCGGGCGTGCAGCGACGCGGCCATCAGGATGATCCGCGAGATCGTCCAGGAGGCGGAAGTAGGCAAGCTGTACAAGGGAAAAGTCGTGAAGATCATGGATTTTGGGGCCTTTGTGGAGATTTTTCCCGGAACAGACGGTCTGATCCACATATCCCAGCTTGCGGAAGAGAGGGTCAACAAGGTCACAGACATACTCAAGGAAGGGGATGAGGTCCTGGTAAAGGTGCTTGAAGTAGGGAGTGACGGGAGGATACGCCTGTCGCGCAAGGCTGCTTTGGGAGAAAGCCTTGACAATGTATCATAGGACCGTGCTGGACAACGGCATCAGGATCATTTCCGAAAAGGTGCCGCACCTGAAATCCGTTTCCCTGGGGATATGGGTCAACACGGGGTCGCGCGATGAGACCCGGCCGGAAAACGGCGTCTCCCACTTTATTGAACATATGAGCTTCAAGGGGACGCACCATCGCGATGTCCATCAGATCGCCAAGGAGCTGGACGTCATCGGAGGGCTGTCCAATGCCTTTACAGGCAAAGAGAACACCTGCTTTCACGGCAGGGTCTTGGGGAGGCACTTTGACCATCTCGCGGATATTCTCTCGGACATCTTCCTGAATTCGACCTTCAATCGTGTTGAGCTTGAGCGTGAACGGGAGGTGATCCTCCAGGAAATCAACATGATCCAAGACACCCCTGACGACAACCTTCACATGCTTTTTACCAAGCTCTTCTGGCAGGGCCATCCTATCGGGTGGCCTGTTCTGGGGACCGGAGAAACCGTGTCCGCCATCACCAAGGAGACCATTCTCAATTATATCCGGAAATCCTACGTACCTGATGAGATCCTTGTGGCGGCCGCAGGGGATGTGGACCACTCTCACATGATCTCCTTTTTTGAGCCCCTGTTCGATCCCATCCCGGGCGCGGGGAGGCGCCGGCCCGCCCGCACGGCCCCGGTGTCCAGGGGCGGTCTGGCCATCCATTACAAGCCCCTGGAGCAGGTCCACATCTGTCTGGGAGGCGAGGCCCCGTCCCAGGTAGATGAGAATCGATTCTCATGCGCCGTATTGAACGCCATTTTGGGCGGCAATATGAGTTCCCGTCTGTTTCAGGAGGTCAGGGAAAAGAGGGGCCTGGCCTATTCGATCTATTCCTTCCTGTCCATTTATATGGATGCGGGTCTCCTGGGGATTTATGCCGCCACAGAGCCGAAGCACCTCAATCTTGTACTAAAAACGATCCGCAAGGAAGTCCTGAAACTTTGCAGGGGGGAGCTCACTGAACCAGAGCTCGCAGCGGCCAAGGAGCATCTCATCGGCGGCATATATCTCGGTTCCGAAAGCGCGGACAACCGGATGATGCGCATGGCCAAGAATGAGTTTGCCTTTGGACGGTATGTGGATTACGAGGAGCTGGTCTCCAGCCTGGAGCAGGTGAGCAGGGATGCGGTTGTTGCGATGGCCAGGAGGACATTCCAGGGGGGAAAGCTTTCCTTTGCCGGTCTCGGCCCCCTGACAGAAGGGGCCGTTGACAGGGGGCTCCTGGAATATGATTGATTATCGGCGCTCTTTACAGAATGCACGGTCGGCTTCCATATTTCCGGGGGATTTCTTTTAAAAAAGCCGAGCAATAACGTTCTGTTGTGAATCAACCATCAGCAATCCCACGGTCGGTCTTGGATCAAATCCGCATCAACATCAAACCACTTGAACATCACGAAGGGCTGCCCCTTCCGGCCTATGCTTCGGACGGTGCTTCGGGCATGGATATCCGGGCCTGTGTAGACAGCCCCGTAACCATCAACCCTGGGGAAATCCGTCTGATCCCCACTGGGCTCGCGGTCTCCATTCCCGCAGGATATGAAGCCCAGATAAGGGCGAGGAGCGGTCTGGCATTGAAGCATGGCATCGGCATGGTCAACAGCCCCGGGACCGTTGATTCGGACTACAGGGGGGAGGTGGGTGTAATCCTGATCAACTGGGGCAAGGCCCCCTTTGTGGTCAGGCGGGGGGACCGCATCGCCCAGATGGTAATAAGCAAGGTCTGCAGGGCCGAGGTCGTGGCGACGCAGGAGCTTGCCCCCACTGCGCGGGGGACGGGCGGATTCGGCCACAGCGGGATCGCCTAACACCCCGTGTATCAGCTCAATACTTAAGGGGATAACAGCGACCGTACCACCGGGGCAGGAAGATTTTTCTTGTGCTGTTACGTGAGGCGAATAATCCGTAACAGCTCAATAAATGGGGGCAGAAGGGTTTTTCTGACGCGACTGCCGGGAGGGCGCCGTCTCTTTGTGACTTATCAGTGGGGGAAGCCGCAGCTCGACGAATGCGAGAATGCCAAAGGGGGCAA
>JAGHEC010000305.1 GCA_021159525.1 Deltaproteobacteria bacterium
CCGAGCAAAGCGAGGACAAACCGGGGACCCATCCGAAGGATGGGGAGTCCGAGCAAAGCGAGGACAAACCGGGGACCCGCCCGAAGGGTGGGGTCTGAGTCGAGCGAAGCGAGCGAAGAAGAGACGGCGCCCTCCCGGCAGTCGCATCAGAAAAACCCTCCTGCCCCTATTTATTGAGCTATTACGATTTGTGTGATTGTTGGATGAAAAGGACTTCACGTCATTCCGGGCTTGACCCGGAATCCGGGTTTTCCGAAGCGACTGGATTCCTGCTTCAGCAGGAACGACGTGTAGGTCTATGTTCAATCCGGGTTTGTTAGACCACCTTTGGGGCCCGGATTTTTGAGATCATACCCTTGCTTCAATTGAATCGGCCTATTTTTCCAACGGACTCATATATGGTGAAAATGCGCGAATATGGCCTCGGCCAGAGGCCTGCTGATCCCCTGGATCCTGGCCAGATCCGCCGCCGTGGCATGGGCGATAGGGTCTATCCCCTTGAAGTGACGGAGCAATCGGGCTTTTCGTGCCTTTCCAATGCCGGGGATGGCGTCGAGTTCAGAATGGGTCAGCCGTTTTTGTCGCAGCTTGCGGTGATAGGATATGGCCCGTCGGTGGGCCTCATCCCGGATCCGCATCAGGAGAAGGAGCACCGGGTGCCCTGCTTTGAGCATGACCGGATTTTTCCTGCCGGGAAGATAGATCTTGTCGCGGGGATCGGAAGGGTCATCGGCTTTGGCAATGGAGATGACGTCGGGCCTGAAGACATCATGAGGCATTTGCGTACGATCCCCGGCCAGGGATCCGTCTGTTAGTTCCTCTTCAATGACCCGTTTGACCGTGGCCAGGTGTCCCTTGCCCCGTCCACCAGAAAGAGGTCAGGGAGTGCCCCCTTGGCGAGCCTTCGTTTCACCATCTCGGCCATCATCCCGTAATCGTCAATAATACCTTCCTGCCTGATCCTGAAATTCCGGTAGCCTGCGCGGTGGGGCGCCCCTCCCACAAAAGAGACAACGGTTCCAACGGCCGGGCCCCCGTGAAAATTGGAAATGTCGAGGCCTTCGATCCGTCTCGGCGTCCGCGTGAGCCTCAACACGGATCGAGCCGCTGCCAGGATATCTTCCTGATGGGCCGCGGCACGGCCTATCAAGAGATTCTCCGCATTGGCCACGGCCATGCCCACAAGCCTTCGCTTTTCACCCCGGCGGGGGTTCTGGATGGCGATTCTTGTTCCTGTCAGATCCGCCAGATAGGTGGCGATGGGTATGAGGTCCCGGATGGGCTCTGAAATGAGGATTTCTTTGGGAATGAAGGCCTCGGGCCCGTAGTATTGCTTCAGAAAGGCCTCCATCACCTCCCGGGGGCTGCCATTGGGTTCCTTGATGAGAAAATTGCGGGTTCCTGTCAGATATCCCTTTCGCACAAAGAGGATAACCACCTGCCATGCCCCGTCTTTTTCTGCCAGGCCGATTACATCCTGATCTGCCATTCGGCGGGAGACCACATGCTGGCGCTCCACGGTCTTTTCAATGGCCCGGATCTGGTCCCGGATGGCGGCCGCCTTCTCAAACTCCAAGTTTTGGGCCGCAGTCGCCATGTCTCTCTCGAGTTTTCTGATAAGCTCGCGGCTCCGTCCCTCTAAAAAAAGCCGGACCTGTTCTACGATTTCACTGTATTCATCCTGCGAGAGCTCATGGGCGCAGGGGGCGAGGCAGCGATTCATCTGGAAGTTGATGCAGGGCCGGTTTTTTTTGTGCAGGATTTCGCCTTTGCATTTGCGCAGCTTGAAGACCCGATCAATGAATCTTTTGGTGCTTCGTACCGCATTGGCCGATGAAAACGGGCCAAAATAAAGGGCCCCATCCTTCTTGATCTTTCTCACAACCGCCAGTCGGGGAAAGGGCTCTCTCACATCCAGACAGAGGCAGGGATACTGTTTGTCGTCGCGAAGGACGATATTATAGCGGGGCATATGCTTCTTGATAAGATGCCCCTCAAGGATAAAGGCCTCCTGTTCGGTATTGGTGAGGATGACCTCCAGATCAGCGGCCCTCTGCACCATTCGACGCGTCTTGCAGTCCGCGTCGCTGTTTCCCCTGAAATAGGAGAGGATGCGTTTTCGGAGGCTCTTGGCCTTGCCTACATAAATCACCCTCCCCCCGCGGTCCATGAAGAGATAAACCCCCGGCCTATCCGGGAGGCTGCTGCGCAAGACCCGGGGGTCCAGTCCATAGCGGGCGTGGTTTAGGGATGACATATTGCAAGCGCCTAAGCAAAGGTATTGGCCTGAATTCAGGAAGTCAGGTTTCGTCCAAGTCTCAGAAGCGTTCCGGCCGGTCCCAAAAGAGCAAAGTTTTTCGGTAACAGCTCAATGAACAGGGGCAGGGGGGTTTTTCTGAAGAGACCGGCCCGGAGGCCCGGAGCGGAAGAAAAATCATCCTGCCCCGGTGGCGCCTTCGCTGTTATCCCCCTACATATTGAGCTGATACGTTTTTCGCATGTTGCAGGGAGGCTGCAGACAACAGGCCTACAGGGTTGCATGTGATCAGATTAAATGATAGAAGCGTATTCGGTCAAGATTATTGTCTTTTACCGCATCCCCAGGTTCTGACACATGAATATTTTCTGGATTCCCATACTTCTGGCGGCCTGTTCCTGGATTTTCTGCGGGTGTGGCTCCTTCCGTCCAGCCATGCCGCCCCTTGCCTCTATTGAAGGTGTGCGGGGGTACTTTGCGGAGGGGCGGATCATTGATCTTGAAAAGGAAAAATCCATATCGTTTGATGAACTCATGAATGACCTGGAGGGGATGGAGCTGATCTTTGTGGGGGAGGTGCACGACAACCCGGAGCATCACCTCATCGAGGTCCAGATCCTTCAGGCCCTCATGGCCCGTAATGAGGGCCTGACCGTGGCCATGGAGTTTTTCGACGTTACCCAACAGCCGGTCATGGACCGTTATTTGGAGGGGGGCCTCAGCGAGACCGCCTTCCTCAAGGATGTTGGCTGGGCCGGGGGCTGGTCTTTTCCTTACCATTTTTATCGTGCCCTCATATTCCCGGCCAGGGAAAGGGGCATCCGTCTGATCGGAATCAATCTGCCGGCCAAAGTGGTGCGAAAGGTGGCCAGATCCGGCCTGGAGAGCCTAACTCCTGAAGAAAAGGCCTATACGGCCCGGGAAATCGACCTCAACAATGAGGCCCATCGCGCCTATTTGCATGAGGTATACAAGGACCACCCGCACGACGATCTGGATAATTTCGACTATTTTTACCAGGCCCAGTGCGTCTGGGAAGAGACCATGGCCGAGAATATCGCCCGGGACTTGAAAGGAAATCCGGGCAAAATGGTGGTCTTCACGGGGAACAGCCACATCGTCAACCGATTCGGGATCCCGGAGCGGGTCCTGCGCCGCATCCAGGTAAAGACGGCCACTGTGGTTTTATATCCCTTGACAGAACGATCGATCCTCTTTAAAAACATGGCGGATTATGTCTGGTTGACAGCCGCCTGTTCCGCAGGGAAATATGGTCGCCATACCATGAGACTTCGCAAGCCAGGAGAAAACAATAACAATGAAATTAACGCCGGAAAGAATCGATGATATAAGCCCGGAAAGAAAAAAGGCTGTCATGGAGCGGTCCATGGAGGACATCTCATCCATATTGGAGGATGTCCGGGGTATTGTAATGGACGTCAAACAGCGGGGCGATGCGGTTGCTCTGACCCATTACCGGAAACACAAGGCCGATATTACTGCGGATGACCTCGTGGTCTCTGAGGCCGAGATCCGGGAGGCCTATGAAAAGGTGGATCCAAACGTTGTGAAATGTCTCAAGGTCGCTGCCAGGAACATCAGCCGGTTTCACACGGCCCAGCTTGAACGGGAGATGTGGTTCGTTGAGGTATCGAAGGGGATTTTAGCCGGCCGGGTCAGGCGGTCCATGGATATTGTGGGATGCTACATCCCGGGGGGCACGGCCGCCTATCCAAGTTCCATCCTCATGACCGTTCTCCCGGCCAAGGTGGCGGGTGTGGGCAGGATCGTGGCGGCGACCCCGCCCGGAAAGGGCATGGTCATCAATCCGGCCACACTCGTGGCTGCTGACATTGCCGGCTGCGACCGGATCTTCAAGGTCGGGGGTCCCTGGGGGGTCGCCGGGCTCGCCTTCGGGACAGAGATTATGCCCAGGGTGGACAAGATCGTGGGGCCGGGAAACAAGTATGTTACCGCAGCCAAGATGCTGGTCTACGGCCAGGTGGACATCGACTCGCCTGCAGGGCCCAGCGAGGTCCTCATCCTGGCGGACGAAACCGGGAATGCCCAATGGATCGCCATCGACTTTCTGTCCCAGGTAGAGCACGATCCTGACTCTGCGGCTGTCCTGGTGACGCCGTCGCAGGAGCTGGCCGAGGCTGTGTGCGCCATCATCGAGCAGGAATACGACGCCCTGCCGAGAAAAGAGATCTTCGAATCTTCCCTCTCGCGGCACTCCTACGTGCTGATTGCAAGGGATATGGAACAGGCGATCGATTTTACCAACGAATATGCTGCAGAGCACCTTCAAATCCTAACGAAAGACCCCTTTATCACCCTAAACCGGATCAGACACGCCGGGTCTATCTTTTTAGGACCCTATGCGCCGGTGCCGGTAGGTGATTATGCCTCGGGCACCAATCATGTTCTTCCCACCGGGCAATGCGCCCGCATGTTCTCAGGGCTTTCGGTGGATGATTTTATCAAGAAGCCTACCTTCCAGTA
Source organism: Deltaproteobacteria bacterium (assembly GCA_021159525.1). Classification (GTDB taxonomy): domain Bacteria; phylum Desulfobacterota; class DSM-4660; order Desulfatiglandales; family Desulfatiglandaceae; genus AUK324. Next base: position 4,763 of record JAGHEC010000305.1, read on the forward strand.
TTTGAGCAGGGAAGGTCTTGCCAGTCTCAAAGACACGGTGACCACCCTTGCTGAGACCGAGGGGCTTCCGATCCATGCGCGGGCGGTCAGGGTCCGATTTCAATAGGAAAACCGGGCTCATCGCGGGGTGAAACAAAGCTCGCCAAGACATGAAAGGCATTGCCTGAATGTCATGAATTGTCGTGGCATGAAATACAATTGACTGTGTTTGTGCTGTATCTGAACTCGATATCAAAGGAGGTTTGAACGATGGCTGTAATCAAGGGATACAATATGCCGGACGATCTGTACTACCACGAGGAGCACAGTTGGGCGCGGGTGGAAGGCGCCAAGGTGACGGTTGGCATGACCGATATGTTCCAGAAAGAGGCCGGGGACATTGTGTTTGTTGATCTGCCTGAGGAAGAGGACGAGGTCAGCCAGGGGGAGACATGCGGCAAGATCCAGTCCAGGAAGTGGATCGGCAAACTGGTGGCGCCTGTTTCGGGTGAAATCGCCGAGGTCAACGAGGAGCTGGAGGAAGACACAAGCCTGATCAATTCGGATCCCTATGGGAAAGGTTGGATCCTGGTAATAGAGGCCGAAGACGAAGATCAGCTTCAAACCGAGCTGAAAGACCTGATTCATGGCGACGCGGTATCGGCCTTTATAGACCGCGAAATCGCAAAGACAGAAGAAGAACGGGCCAAGGCCGAGCAGGAATAGCGGAGTTTTTCAGCGTGGTGTCGGCATCCAAAAAGGCTATGTCTCGAGAATGGCGGCTCTTTAAGAATCTTGAGCGGTCGGTCTCCACTGCCGAAGGCCTGGCAGTGGATGATGCCCTGCCCCGGTCTGTTGCCGGCCACGGCTCGTCTCCTATCCTGCACCTGTACACATTTATCCCATCTGTGATTGTGGGTAAATATCAGGACATCAAGGCGGCCCTGCGGCTGGATCGGTGCAGGGCCAGGGGGGTCGAGTACAACCGGAGGAGCACCGGGGGGGGCACCGTGATCATGGGGCCTGAAATCGTGGCCTTGGGCCTGGGGATCAACGTGGACTACCCAGGGCTCAGAAAAGGCGTAGGCGGCGTGTTCGAATCGCTCAGCCGGGTCCTGATCCGGGCCCTGGATCACGTGGGGATCCGCGCCCGTTTTCAGCCCAAGAATGACCTGGAAGTCAACGGCAGGAAGATCGCAGGGCTCTCGGCCGCGGCCGAGGCCGACACCTCTTTGTTGTTTCATACCAGCCTTCTCGTGGATTTTGACATTCCCCTCATGACCGACATCATGAACACGCCGGCGATTAAGCTGGCGGACAAGGGATATAACTGCTTCAGTCAACGCATGACCACGGTCCGCGCGGAACTGGGTCGGGATTTCGGTATAGCCGAGATGATGTTTGCGATCCAGAAGGCCTTTGAGGAGGAATTCGGCATCGCATTCCAGGAAGACAGCCCGGATGAGTGGGAACAGGATGTGGTGCGGAGGCTGATCAAGGAGAGATACACCCGGGAGGAATGGATATTTTCCCATCGTCATCCCAGGGCAAGGATGGGTGTAGGTCGCCTCAAGACCCGTGCCGGCCTGCTGGAGATATACCTTTCCCTCTCAGGCGGCTCTATCGAACACGTCCTCATAACGGGGGATTTCTTTTCTACCAGCAAAGACCTGCATCGCATCGAGAACACGCTCAAATGGACCTCGGCCCGCCGGGAGAGCATTGAGGCCAATATTACCTCGGTATGGCATGACGATATGATCTACGGGCTTGACATATCCACTCTCACGGAGGCCATATTGTTGGCCAAACAGAATCAGGTGAGGTTGTAGAGGGGCGCGAGGCATCAGGCGCAAGGCGTGAAGCCCCTGGGGCGAGGTGTTCCGTTTCCGCCGGCCCGGCCGTTCAGCATCCAGAGATCAGAGATCGGAAGTGGAAAGAGGGGAGAAAAAAGCCAAGAAACCCGATAAACTCAAGGAACCCAACTGACTCCAAGAAACGGCATCCAGCAGCCATGTCCAAATTACAGAGTCCTGAATATGCCAAAATGAGCCATGCCAGCGCCCTTTCTGTGGGCCTCATGCGGGGCCGCATGTACCGGGGAGCGGTCAACCGGTGTGTCAATCTCCTGGTCCACTATCCCGAGGGCTGTTCGGCCAACTGCGCGTATTGCGGACTTGCTAGGAAGCGGCCCGGCTCTTATGCGGAAAAGAGCTTCATCCATGTGGAATGGCCGCTCTATTCCATGGATGTGATCATCGATGCGATCAACCAGGCCCCTTCGTATGTACAGAGGACCTGCATCTCCATGATCACCAACGGAAAGTGCAGGGGCCATACCCTGGAGATGACCCGTCGGCTCGCCCGGGAGACCCGGCTTCCGGTTTCCATTCTCATCAGCCCCACCATTCTCAAAGCACAGGATCTGAGAGATATGAAGGTGTGCGGGGCCGATAAAATCGGCGTGGCCATTGACCTGGCTACCCCGGAGCTGTTTGACAAATACAGGGGAAAGGGCGTCTTGGGTCCGCATAAATGGGAAACATACTGGAAGATTGCAGAAATCGGCATGGAGGTCTTTGGCAAAGGCAATGTGGGCGCCCATCTCATGGTGGGTATGGGCGAGACGGAAGAAGAGATGACCTCGATTATGGACCGGCTGTGGGAGATGGGGATCGACAATCATCTCTTTTCCTTCTTTGCCGAGGAGGGCTCCCGACTGGCCGACAGACCTCAACCCCCCTGGCCCTCCTATCTGAGGATTCAGCTGGCCCGATACCTGATTGAGGAGGGCCTTGTCCGTTATGGCGATATGGGCTTTGATGCAGCAGGTCGAATCGTTGACTTCGGAATATCTCCTCAACGGCTCGATGCCATTATTGCTCCGGGAACGCCTTTTATGACTACCGGTTGCCTGGGCCCCGACGGTAAGGTGGCCTGCAACCGGCCCTTTGGCAACTGCCTCCCCGACATCAAACAGTGGAACTATCCCTACCTTCTCAACCAGGAAGAGATTGATCTGATCAGGGAGCATATTTTTCAGACAGAGGCATGATGGAACGTCGGCAAACACAGGCCCCGCCGATTGCTTGATCGGCGGGGCCTGTGTGTTTCCGGGAAGGGCATGCAGCATAAAAGGCGCTGTGACTTTTTTTTGACGCGACTGCCCGGAGGCCCGGAGCGGAAGAAAAATCCTCCTGCCCCGGGTTATTGAGCTGTTACGAGTAACCGAATAATTGAAGCCCTGTTATATGCTGCCAGTGGAGTTGCAGATGGATAGGCAAACATATAACGTTAAGGAAGCCAGCGCGAACTTTCCCTGACTGTTGCAGGCGGTTGCATCGGGAACGGATGTCATCATCTCCGACAAGGGGAAACCTATGCCACGCCTTTCTCGCACAGAAGAGATCCCTCTCAAAATTCGGTTTGGCGTCCTCAAGCAAAAGGGGTAACCGTTTACGGGGGCTTGACAGATGAACGCTTTTTCCCTACGGTTTGAGAGCTCTGGAATGCGACCTGTCAGCGTGTAATGAGCTTGCCACAGGGCTGGAATCGAATGGTTGGGCAGGGCGCGATGTGATTTCTTGGAAGGGGTGACAGGTGCTTCGAAGGGACGACCGATTGCTTGGGGTGGTAAAGGCCTTTGCCAGGATTGCCCTTTCCCTGTTTTATCGCATTGAAATCGAGGGGCAGGACCGGCTGCCCCCTGAAGACGCTTTTGTGCTCCTCCCGAAACACCAGCGGTGGCAGGACATTCCCATTATTGCCCTTGCCGCCCCGAGGCCTCTTTATTATGTTGCCAAACATGACTTATTTACCAATCCGCTGACAAGATGGTTCCTGGGTTCTCTCGGGGGCATCCCCCTGAACCGGCATGAGCCGATCAAGAGCAGGGAATCCATAAGGGCTGTCATGGCTGCCCTGAAGTCTGGTGAAGGCGTAGTCGTCTTTCCGGAAGGCACCTACTATGTCAACAGGATGGGGTCCGGCAAGCCGGGATTGGTGCGCCTCATCATCGGCCGGGCTGCGGCCCCCCTGATCCCGGCAGGCCTGCGCTATCGGGAAGGGAAGGGCAAAACCGCGGTTCACGTGTCTTTCGGCACGCCCATCTATCCGGATGCATCCGGCCCCGGCCGGTCCGTTCTGGACAGGGTGATGAAGGAGATCGCCGCGCTGTCGGGATTGGGGGAGAAGCGGGGAAATGGGGTGCGATGAGCCGGCATTGGGCGTTGGCATCTGGAAATATTGCTCCAGGAGAAGGAGAAATCAGTATGTCCGATTTAAAAACCGTTCTTGACCATATTGAGGGGAGCAGGGACGAGATCATACAGGTTCAGGGGGAATTGACGGGCCGGGTTGCCCTGGGACCGGACAACGGGGGATCCGGCGAGCACGAAAAAACGGCCTATATAAGAGGTCTTCTCGAGGCGCTTGGCCCGGATAGGATCCAGGAGATTCATGCCCCTGACGAGCGTGCCGATGGCGGCTATCGGCCCAATCTCATCGCCATGTGGAAAGGGAAACAGGAATCACCGACCGTTTGGGTCTTGAGTCACTCCGATGTCGTGCCCCCGGGCGATCTTTCTCTGTGGGATTCCGATCCCTATACCGTGAAGGTGGAGGGTGACAGAATCGTCGGAAGGGGCGTGGAGGACAACCAGCACGGCTTTGTCAGCTCCTACCTGGCCCTGAAGTGCATTCTCGATTCGGGTCAGGATCTGGAAAGGCCTGTGGGCCTTGTTGTAGTCGCAGATGAGGAAACAGGGAGCCGTTATGGCCTGGCGTATGTCCTGGCGCATTACAGGGAGCTTTTCAGCCCCCGGGATCTCATTATTGTGCCGGACGCCGGCAACGAAGACGGCGCCATGATCGAGGTTGCGGAGAAATCCATGCTGTGGCTCAGGTTCACTGTCACTGGCCGTCAATGTCACGCCAGCACGCCTGATAAAGGAAAGAACTCACTTTCAGGTGCTGCCAGGGCTATCTTGGCCCTCGAACAGCTTGCTGATCGCTTTGACCTTTCAGACCCGCTCTTCAGTCCTCCCCGATCCACCTTTGCGCCTACCAAAAAGGAGGCAAATGTCCCCAACATCAACACGATTCCCGGGAAAGACGTCTTTTATATGGATTGCAGGGTACTTCCCCAGTATCCTGTGGCGCAGATCATTTCTGCATCAAGGGAGATCGCAGGCCGCGTCGCGGAACAGACCGGGCTGCAGGTCGATGTGGATGTGGCGCAGTGCCAGGAGGCGGCGCCTCCCACCTCTGTGGAGGCCTTGGTTGTGACCGAGCTGGCAAAGGCCATCAAGGCCGTGACCGGCAGGGAGGGAAGGCCCATGGGCATCGGCGGCGGCACGGTGGCTGCTTTTTTCCGTGAGCATGGCCTGCCTGCCGCGGTCTGGTCGACCTGTCCGGATACTGCCCACCAACCCAACGAGTTCTGCCGGATTTCGGATGTGATCACGGATGCCAAAATCTTTGCCTGTGTGTACCAGGGCAGGCGTCCATGATAAGGCCTGCGCAGAGGGAAGAGACCAGCCCGGAGGGTCGGAGCGGAAGAAAAAATCCTCCTGCCCCGGCACTACGTTCGCTGTTGTCCCCCTGATTATTGAGCTGATAAGCCGAAGGCCTAAAGAGCAGTCGGTTGGTTCCTTGTTTTTGGATTGACAGGCCTGAAGTGATGCCGTAAGCTTCAATCCTCCACCAAAAAATACGTGTAACCGTTCACGGCTGATTTTTGGTCAAATTTGGGATTGTCCGGCTGACGTAACAGCTCAATAACCCGGGGCAGGAGGGTTTTTCTGACGCGACTGCCGGGAGGGCGCCGTCTCTTCTTCGCTCGCTTCGCCCGACTCAGACCCCATCCTTCGGATGGGTCCCCGGTTTGTCCTCGCTCTGCTCGGACTCCCCATTCTTCGGATGGGTCCCCGGTTTGTCCTCGCTCTGCTCGGACTCCCCATCCTTCGGATGGGTCCCCGGTTTCGTGACTTATCAGTGGGGGAAGCCGCAGCTCGACGAATGCGGGAATGCCAAAGGGGCAAGCCTGCCCGCCATTGCCTTGTTACCCATGTTACTACCTTCTGCCATCGCAGATCCACGGGACGAAAGTCTTGGCAAGAACGCTCAATTGGCCTTGGCAGGCGGGTTTTCTCCGCAGATAAGTCACTGAAGAGACCAGCCCGGAGGCCCGGAGCACAAGAAAAATCTTCCTGCCCCTGTGGTACGGTCGCTGTTATCCCCCCAATTATTGAGCTGATGCGATTTTTTCATATCAGTATATCACGGAGATCTCAAGACCCCGTGAACGGTTACCCGGCCCTTTTGATCGAACATCCGGCGAAGATGTCGGATTTGGCAACAATATACTTATCACATGTTGATCCCGGCCACTGACAGGATCCAGTGGAATCCAGGCCGTCAGTAATGTTCGCGCAGGGCATAAACCCGGGCGGCAGGGCCATGGGGCCATTGCTTACGCCTTGGGCCCTGCGCCTTCCATATAGGCCTGGGCCTTTTTCCCTGTGGCTGCATAATAAACCGTTTCGCCCTTTCGCTCGGTGCGTATCTCATTTGTGCTCAGCAGATTTCCCAGGTATTTTGAGACCTCATTGAGGTGCATGCCAAATCCTTCGGCGATCTGGCCTGCGGTGCAGGGCCTGCGCCGCAGCATGGCCAGGACCGATTCCCTGTTGGCCTTCAATTTAAGATCCTTTTGCTTGGAAAATTCAGCGATGATCTCCGCCTGTGGGTGAAACAGGTGCGTCAATTCCATCATCCGTTCGGGGGATACGGGTACGGCAAAATCCTCGGCGGCTGGACGCACGGCTGTGTTGAGCTGGATGCGGTCAGGCCGGATCTCTTCCGCTAATGTGGAGATCCTGCTGACATCCACAGGCATGGCATTCATGCCGGAAACCAGAAAGACCTCCATCCACAGCTGTCCATTGTATTCCTCTCGAAAGGCCTTCTGTCCCTTGACCAAGTCTTCGAACCGGAGTTGTACATGGGGGCGGTTCACCCAGCCAAAAGATGCCTGGTCCCAGGCGCTCAACGATACCTTCACAATGTTTGCCAGCCTGGCCGCCTCTCTGACCTCCGGGAGGTGCAGCAGGGTGCCGTTGGTCAACAAAAGGGAAGGGATGTTGCTTTTTCCCCGTACCAGGGCCAGCACATCCCCGAAGTGTTCATGGAGGGTAGGCTCCCCGGACCCGGACAGGGTGATGTAATCTGCCTGGCCGTCGGTTTCAAGCCATTCCTCAAGTTCACTCAGGACCTCATCTATGTTCACATATTCTTGACGCTCGACAGTCTTATTGGTCGTGCGGCCCAACTGGCAGAACACGCAGTCCAGGCTGCACGTTTTGTAAGGGGTCAGGTCTACGCCCAGGGACCGGCCGAAACGTCGGGAAGGCACCGGGCCGAACAGGTATTTTCTTTCTTTCATGGTTTGTTCCTCATAATGGGTTGGGGCCCCAGCCCCTTCCTTGAATAAAACCCTCAGGGGTAAACTGCTCGATCAGGTCTTGATGTTTTATGCCTAATGGCGGCCTTACGGCCGTAAACAAACAGGTTTTGGCCAAGTCCCGCAAGTGCGGCGCCCCCCAAAGTCCGACAATGTTATGCCCGCGCGGGGGGTCACTGCCTCCCCTCCAAGACGGGACAAAAACCTGATACAGCTCTTGGGAACGGCGGCAGAGCGTTGGAATTCGTTCTGATCCAGCCCCGAGGAGAGTCTTTCATAAGACGGTAGTCCTTTGCCGCCTTTGCATAAATGCTATTACGA
>JAGHEC010000344.1 GCA_021159525.1 Deltaproteobacteria bacterium
CTCCTATCCAGTGGACATCCCGCGCATACACTCGCGTGCTGAAAAGGGCCTCCCTTCTGGCCACCACCACCTCGTTTGCATGCGGCCGCAACGCCTTGACATAATAAGGACTTGAAGAGGCAATACGCAAACCGTGCCGCTGGCCGATGGTGTAGCGGTGGATCCCCTGGTGCTTTCCCAAGTGCATACCGACCTCATCCACGATAGCCCCCGCTTTTTCAGCTCCCACATCAATCCCTTGCTCCACCAGATCACGGTAATCGTTGCCGGCGACGAAACAGATCTCCTGGCTCTCCGGCCTCAAATGGGAGCGCAAATTTATGGCCCGGGCCCTTGCCTGAATCTCTTGCTTGGTCATCTCTCCGAGCGGAAGAACCGTCTTCAAAAGACAGCGTTCACTCAAACGCTGCAAAAAATAGGATTGATCCTTCCCCATGTCCCGCCCCCGCAGAAGCCCTGCCTTTCCGTCTTCGACCTCCACGCGCGCATAGTGGCCGGTGGCCATAAAACAAATGCCGTGTTGGCTGCGATACCGGTCCAGGGCCTCAAACTTGATCTCCTGATTGCAGCGAACACACGGATTGGGGGTCAGGCCCTTCAGGTAGGCTTCACAAAATGGTTTCACAATAACCCGCTCAAAACGCTCGCGCAGGTCGATCACCTCCAGGGGAATCCCGATCCTGTCTGAAACCTGCTTGACCTGTACGCCCCTTTCGCAATCCGCACCGGAAAGGACCAGATGGATGCCATATACCTCCCAACCGGCCTCCTTCAAGAGGACCGCAGCCATGGCGCTGTCCACGCCCCCGCTCAGCGCTACAACCACATTTTTTGTCTGTTCATCTTCCATTAACCATTTCTCCGGAGGCCTGCGCCCCTCAAGGCCTCTCCGCTTCCGGCCCATGAACCCGTGCGCCAGGCTTTTGCCTTGACTCCTCTGCGGTTCTTTATTACACAAAGCCTGTCAACCAGGTGCATATTACAACATGGTCCTGTTGGCGGCAAGGCATGCGAGACGATCATATTGAAAATACCTGCGATTTTTGCGACCCGACCTGTGATTCCCCTTCCACCCAGGAAAGCTGTGTGTCCGAACTGGCGGAGGAGAACAGGGTACTGCTGAGGCTTTACGAAGAAGCACTCGGCCGCAACCAAACTACTGTGGCCCCGCCCGATTTCCCCAAGGCCTGATCCACCAGGGGTTGTGCCATCGGACGACGCACGCTCCCCTGCCCCATCCCCTTGACACCCCAAACCGGCTCCGGTATTGTCTTTCATGAAAACCACACCTCGCGCCTAAAGGATCACATGGCTTGAAATGAAACCAAATGCCTACAAAAACCGTCTTACCGCTCTCAGACGCCGCATGGCCTCAACCGCAGCCGATGGATGGGATGCTGCATGGATACTTCAGCCGGAAAACCGGCGGTACCTTTCCGGCTTCAAGGCGGAGGACGGCCATTACCCGGAATCCTCGGGTTCCCTTCTCATCAGCAACAGCCGCGCCCTCCTGATCACCGATTCGAGATACACCCTCCAGGCCCAAAACGAGGCGATCGATTTTGAGATCAAAACCCTCAGGCAGAACCTGGCCGACAGCATGCCCGCATGGGTGCAAGAGATGGGCATCCAAACTCTTGGCTTTGAGCAAGACTATCTGGTCTGGAGCCTCCACCGGAAACTCCATGAACGTCTGAAGGGCCTTTCCCCGCCTGTGGGGCTGACGCCCCTGAATGGGGTGGTGGAGGAGATGCGAGAGGTGAAGGAGCCGGAGGAGATCCGGTCTCTCGAGGCTGCGGCAGACCTCATCTCAATGGTGATGGATGAAATAGCGAGGCGCCTGACCCCCGGGATGACAGAGAGGGAAGTTGCATGGGAGATCGAGGGCCTGATCAGAGAAGGGGGAGCCGAAGGGCTTTCCTTTCCGCCTATTGTGGCATCAGGTCCCAACAGCGCCCTTCCTCACGCCGTTCCCACTGACCGCCCTATCCAGGCCGATGAGCCGGTCATCCTGGATCTGGGCGCGAGAGTCCAGGGCTACTGCTCGGACATGACCCGCACCATCTTCACAGGGGACCCCCCTCCCTGGTTAAAGACCATTTACAGAACCGTTCGGCAGGCCCAGTTAGCCGCCCTCAAGGAGGTGCGTCCCATGGTGGAGAGCGCCTACCTGGATGCCCGGGCCAGGGATCTGATTCAGGAGGCAGGGTTTGGAGACTGTTTCGGACATGGGCTGGGTCACGGCGTGGGTCTGGCCGTGCATGAAAGGCCCAGGCTCGGGCCCGGAAATTCGGTCCAACTTAAGGAAGGGACCGTATTCACCATTGAACCGGGCATCTATATGCCGGGGAAAGGAGGCGTAAGGCTGGAGGAAATGGTCCTGATTGAGGCCACAGGTCCGAGGCTCCTGACGCGAAACAAGCTGTTTTACGATGTTTGACGGACGAATTAGGCGGGCGATTCCCTAACCTGCCAAACTCACTGACGGTGCGAGCATGGATGCACTGATCGATCAATTCATCAATTATTTGAAACTCGAGAGAGGCCTGGCCGACAACACCATAGAGGCCTACAGCCGGGATCTGACCGGGCTGGTCACGTTTCTCGAACAGAAAAACCTGAGCCCCCTCAGGGTCTCCCGCGACCAGATCATGGCATATCTGAGCTCGTTGAAAAGATCCTTGTCCGCCCGCTCAGTAGCCAGAAATATCTCCACAATCCGCAGCTTCTTCCGGTTTCTGGCATCAGAAGGCCACATTCAGGAAAACCCGGCCCGGCTCCTTGAGACGCCTCGCCTCGGCCTCAGGCTCCCGGAGATCCTGAGCAGGGATGAGGTAGAGCGCCTTTTGAGCCAACCTGATCCCTCCATCCCGGCGGGATCCCGTGACCGGGCCATGCTGGAACTTCTCTATGCAGCCGGCCTGCGGGTCTCTGAGCTGATCGGACTGAAGGTATTGAACATCAATCTGGAATCGGGTTATCTGAGGACGGTGGGCAAAGGCGCCAAAGAGAGACTGGCGCCCATCGGCGGAAAGGCCGTGGCAGCGGTCAGAGACTATCTCCTGAACGGCAGGCCCCTTATGATTCACGGGGATAATCCGCCCCACCTCTTCCTCAATTTCAGGGGCCGTCCCCTCACACGGCAGGGATTCTGGAAAATCATTAAGGCATATGGAAAGGCCGCCGGCATCCAAAAGGAGATCACCCCTCATACCCTCCGTCATTCTTTTGCAAGCCATCTTTTGGAGGGAGGGGCCGATCTTCGGGCCGTCCAGGTAATGCTGGGGCACGAGGACATCTCCACCACGCAGATTTACACTCATGTCACAAGGGACAGGCTGCGGGAACTCCATGAAAAATATCACCCCAGGCCGTGAAGCCGCAGATATTTTCGGGCGTACGTGATGGGAGAGCTGATTCATATCCGCTACAGACGTCAGGCATTGCCCCCCGATGGTCCGGGTTCTTCAAAAGCCTGGGAATTCCGAAGGGGACTCTGGAGAACCCCCTTCTTTGTCCAGATATTGCGGCCCCTGGCCGATAAGCTGGATCTTTCCAACCGACCCGCAGCCTCCGTACCCCCCCACTTTTCCCTCCGTCAGGGCCTGGCATCCACCATTCAGGCCATGTACGCCAACCGCCGCGACGAGAACAGGATGCGCGAGACCTATTATCTCATCGGCCTGGCTGACTGCATGATCAATCAGGTCAACCCGGTCCTGAGAACCGACCTTTTGAGGGCCGTGTACAAAAAAGTCTTTGCCATGAAGGCCGATCTCAACATACACTGGCACGGGTCCCTGGATCAGGTCCTTCTCCCCATTGATTCCCGCTTTTATGATGAAGGCGGCTACCGCTCCGCCATCCGACAGGCCGTTACCCTCAAGGCGCTGTATCGGACTATCCGGGAAGGGACCGGGACCATGTTCGACATCCTGTCCCGGGAATATGTTTTCCTTTGTCCATCTGTTGGAGGATGATTATGGCGGAAAACGCATCGCTCAACAGGATCCCAGACAGCACCCTTTTCCTGAAGGCCATCTTCGACAGCATCAGTGAAGAGATCATGGTGATCGACGCAACCGGAACGATCCACGATGTTAACAAGGTCTTTCTGGATCAATGCGGTCTTCCCAGAGAAGCGGTTGTCGGCAAAAAATGTTATGAGATCAGGGCATTGTCTGGCAATCCGTGTCATATTGACAGATACGACTGCCCCATGCACAGGGCAAAGCAGAATAACGAGCGGGTGGAAGTCATCCACCGATACCGGCAACCCGGGGCTTTGGAAAGGGAGTTGACCCGGATCATGTATCCGATCTCCACCGGGGCGAAGGATGGCCCCTATTTTGTTGAAATTTCGACAGATGTGACAGAATATCGGAATCTGATACGAAGACTGAAAGCTGAAAAAAAACGATTCAGCACCATCCTGGATACAGCTACAGACGCCGTCATCTGCATTGACAAGGACCATAAAATCATCCTCTTTAACGCTGCAGCCCAACGAATCTTCGCTTACACCGGCGAGGAGGTTCTCAACAGGGATCTGAACCTGCTTATCCCACCCCAGTACGGAAACCATTACCGTCTTCTAAATCAATTTCTGGAAACCAGAAGCCCACCGGAAATGGGCGCTGACCTGAAGCTTACCGCACTCCGAAAAGGCGGGGAAGAATTCCCCGTCGAACTGGGGTTGTCCTTTTATGAAATTGAAGGCGACATTACCTTCACGGCCATCGTCAAAGACATCTCCATGCAAAAACAACTGGAAAAAAAGTTGCTTCAGTCCGAACGCCTGGCAGCGGTTGGAAAGACGGTGGCCCATGTGGCCCATGAGATCAAGAATCCGTTGATGATCATCGGCGGCTTTTCTCATCAGATAAGAGACGCCCTGACCGATGAAAAGTCGATTCAGAAGCTCGATATGATCCTGGAAGAGGTGCGTCGGCTGGAACGTCTGGTCCGCAGCATCGGTGATTTTACCAAGGTGCACAACCTGGTATCGAGAATGTCCAATATCAATTCAGTCCTACAGGACGTGGTAAAGATTATGCAAGGTTTCTGTTCCCCGGAAAAACATCGGTTCAGCGTTGATCTGGCCCCGGATCTGTCCGAGATCATCTGTGATCCGGACAAGCTGAAACAGGTCTTCATCAATATCATCACCAACGGTTTAGAGGCTATGGAGGAGGGGGGAACCATCGCCATCACCACGCAAAAGGCCATGGATTCCGTCGAGATCCGGATCTCAGACGAAGGGGTGGGGATTCACGAGAAAGACCTTCTTCACATCTTCGAACCCTTTTTTACAACCCGGGAGCGGGGATTCGGCCTGGGCCTGGCCATATCCTACAAGCTCATCGAGGCCCACGGAGGAGAGATGTGGGCCGACAGTGTGCCGGGAAAAGGAACAACCTTTGTGATCAGGCTTCCAACCGGGCAATAGCCAGATTTTTTGTTTGACAAAGGGCCTGTGGGGATTTATAGTCTCTTATTGCCGCGGGGTGGAGCAGTCTGGTAGCTCGTCGGGCTCATAACCCGAAGGTCGGCGGTTCGAATCCGCCCCCCGCTACCAAAGAAAAATCAAGGGGTTAGCCAAGATAGGCTAACCCCTTTTTTGTTGCTCAAATTAAGCCACAAAAAACGCCTGAAGGAGTCCCCCGGCCCACAGAGACTGCCCATAGCCACACGACTAAGGGCGTCTGGCTCGACTTCTTCGCGGAGGCGGTCATTGTCACCGCCGCCCAGGCGGTGGAAACAGCGCAGCAGCTTGTCGATCTGGCAAATAAAGACCGTGATAAAATCAGCAGCCTCGGCCGGGCAGCAGTATCCGCCCTGCAGATTCATCGGGCCATGATGGAATGCTCCATCACCACTGCCGGGTGGTTGGTGAAAAAACGGGCATCACTCCGGCGACGCTCAATAAGGCACTCGTCCATCTGGAACGCCAGGGC
>JAGHEC010000368.1 GCA_021159525.1 Deltaproteobacteria bacterium
AGGTTCCCATGGGACTTCTGCTTGCAGGGAACCTATTTTTCACATTATGAGGATAAAATCAAACCAAATCCTGGGGGTTGGCATAAGGCCTGTCTGATCTCGATCCTGTTGCAGATTTCTCTCGCCTTTTACAAGGCATTCTGGTATCATACTAAATTTGTAACCCTTGACCGGGTTTAAAGGATTAGAGATTCAAAGATTGCGATCTCACCGCCGTAACTCATTCGGCCTACGCAAAAACGTAATAGCTCAATAAACAGGGGCTGAAGGGTTTTTTCTGACGCGACTGCCGGCCCCCGGCTCGTAGAGCCTACGCCTCGGAGAGGAGGGCCCCGTCTCTTCTTCGCTCGCTTCGCTCGGCTCAGACCCCATCCTTCGGATGGGTCCCCGGTTTGTCCTCGCTTTGCTCGGACTCCCCATCCTTCGGATGGGTCCCCGGTTTCATGACTTATCAGTGGGGGAAGCCGCAGCTCGACGAAGTCGGGAATGCCGAAGGGGCAAGTTTCCCCCCGCAGATAAGTCAGTGAAGAGACCGGCCCGGAGGCCCGGAGCGGAAGAAAATGCATGCTGCACCGTGGTACGTTCGCTGTCATTGTAATAGCTCAATAAGAAGGGGTAGGAGGGTTTTTCTGACGCGACTGTCGGGAGGGCGCCGTCTTTTCAGGACTTATCAGTGGGGGAAACCGCAGCTCGACGAAGTCGAGAATGCGGAGGGGGCAGGAATCCCCCGCAGATAAGTCACTGAAAAGACCAGCCCGGAGGCCCGGAGCGGAAGAAAAGCCCTCCTACCCCGGGAAAAGGTTGCCAAAGCCTCTGCGCTTCCCCTAAATATTGAACTATTACCTGTCATTCCTCTAATTATTGGGCTATTACCCAAAAACCGCGAAAACCGACCGCTTCTGCATCCTCGCAAGCCTGAAGCAGGGCACACGGCACCCATGTGACATGCCGACCGCCCTTCACCGGGATCTGCATCTGTCGCGTTGCCATGGTTGCCGAAAGGGCACGATGAATCCCTGTCTAAAGGCCCATGCCCCTGCGGGCGATTGTGCGATTTTTTGGAACAAAATAGGAGATCATATGGAAAAGAAAGCCACACTGACAGTGAACGGAAAAACATACGACATACCCCTGCTCATAGGCACCGAAGGGGAAATGGCGCTTGACATCTCGACCCTCCGGCAAAAGACCGGGCTCATTACCCTGGATCCCGGTTATGCCAATACAGGGAGCTGCACGAGCAGCATTACCTTTATGGACGGCGAAAAAGGCATCCTCAGATACAGGGGCTACCCGGTAGAGCAGTTAGCCGAATACTCCAGTTTCCGGGAGACCGCCTATCTATTGATCAATGGGGAACTCCCCTCTGCAAAGGAACTCGAGCGCTTTTCCCTCATGCTCAACGATCATTCCCTTGTGCATGAAGATATGCGTTCTTTTTTTGAAAATTTCCCGAGAAGGGCCCATCCCATGGGGATCCTTTCCTCCATGGTCAATGCCCTCAGGGCATTTTACCCGGAGATCCCGGAACGATCCGAAGAAGAAGAAATCAACATCACTTTTGCAAGGCTTCTCTCCAAGGTGAGGACCATGGCTGCGGTGTCATACAAGATCTCACGGGGCCACAAAGTGGTCTATCCCCGCCATGACCTGAGCTACTGCGCCAACTTTCTCAAGATGATGTTTGATTCCCCCGTGAAACCTTACCATGTTCATGATGACATTGTGGATGCCCTGAATGTCTTCTGGATCCTGCATGCAGATCACGAGCAGAACTGCTCCACTGCCGCGGTGCGCCTGGTGGGGAGCGCACGGGTCAACCTCTACGCAGCCATATCCGCCGGGATCTGCGCCCTCTGGGGCCCCCTTCACGGAGGGGCCAACCAGGCCGTGGTGGAAATGCTCCAAGACATCCAGGACAGCGGCGGCGACCCGGCCCCCTTTATCGCCAGGGCCAGGGACAAAAATGATCCGTTCAGGTTGATGGGCTTTGGGCACCGTGTCTACAAGACATACGATCCCAGGGCACGCATCATGGAGAAGGTCTGCAACAGAGTCCTCAAAAAGCTCAAGATTCACGACCCGCTCCTGGACATTGCCAAGCGGCTGGAGGAGATGGCGGTAAACGACCCCTACTTCATCGATCACCACCTCTATCCCAATGTGGATTTCTACAGCGGCATTGTGCTCAGGGCCATGGGAATACCCCTTAATATGTTTCCGGTCATGTTTGCCATCGGCAGGCTCCCGGGCTGGATCAGCCAGTGGAAGGAGAGCATGGAAGACCCCAAGTGGAAACTGCACAGGCCCCGACAGATCTATACGGGTCTTCAAAAACGGGACTACATCCCCGTAGACCAGAGGGGATAAGCTGCCAAGATGGTATGTTCGCTGCTATCCCCTACTTATTGAGCTGTTAGATCAGAGCTAAATGGAGTAATAAAATGCCAAGTCAAAAAAGGCACATGATTGTTGTATTTGGTTCATTTATTTGTGGCGCATTCTTATTA
>JAGHEC010000372.1 GCA_021159525.1 Deltaproteobacteria bacterium
TGTCAGGCCAGCATTCCTTGGCCGTCTTGAGGGTGGCCATGATCTCCGTGGGATGATGGCCGTAGTCGTCCAAAAGGAGAATATTTGCCTTCTCCCCCTTGATCTGAAAACGCCGGGCCAGTCCCCCCAGGCCCTTGAGCCCTTCCCTGATTGCCTCGATCCCGATCTCCAGTTCAAGGCCCACGGCCGTAGCCGCCAGGGCATTCAGGGCATTGTGTTCCCCGGGCATCCCCACAGTCAGATTTCCCAGCAAACGACCGTAAAGCCACACATCCAGGGAAACACCCCGGGGTTCCTTTTTCAGATTCCTTCCCTGGAGATCGGCCTGAGGACTCATTCCGTAGGTCAGGCATCGCTTTCTCAGCCGGGGAATAATGGACTGAATCTCTTCATTGTCCAGGCAGAGAATGGCCGTGCCGTAAAATGGGACCTTATTGATGAAATCAATGAAGGTCTGACGAATGGCCTCCATGTTCCGGTAATGGTCCAGGTGCTCCTGATCAATGTTGGTGACCACCGCAATGGTGGGGGAAAGCGCCAAAAACGATCCGTCGCTCTCGTCGGCCTCGGCCACCAGGATGTCCCCCTGGCCCAGCTTGGCATTGGACCCCCCCCATATGTCGAGCCTGCCGCCAATCACCACAGTGGGATCGAGCTGGGCAAAGGTTAAAATAGACGCCACCATGGATGTGGTGGTGGTCTTTCCATGGGCACCTGCAATAGCCACCCCGTACTTGAGGCGCATCAGCTCCGCAAGCATCTCGGCCCTGGGAATGACAGGGATATGACGTTTTCTCGCCCCTGAGATCTCGGTATTCTCCGGCCTTACCGCCGAGGAGTAGACCACCACATCGGCGCCCTCCACATTCTCCTCCTGGTGACCCTGGAAGATGGCCCCCCCAAGCTCAGACAGACGCCGGGTGACTTCTGTGGCCTTCAGGTCAGAGCCGCTGACCTCGTAGCCCAGATTGATCAGAAGTTCGGCTAATCCGCTCATGCCGATCCCGCCAATCCCCACAAAATGAATATGTCTTGCCTTTCCAAACTGGCTCATGTCTGTGCCGTGCCCCGTTGCCTGAGGTCAGGCCCTACCCGTTTCAGCCTGTTTTGCCATGTGTTCCACTTGTTCCACAATCGCCCCCGCCGCATCAGGCCTCGCGATCTGCCGTGCCAGCTCCCCCATCTCCTCAAGCGCCTGCCGGTCATCCATGAACCGGATCAGGGCATGGGCCAGGGTCTCAGGGGTCAGATTCTCCTGGAGCATCATCTCCGCGCCCCCCTTCCGGACCAAGGCCCTGGCATTGATCTCTTGGTGACGGTTGGTTGCATAGGGATATGGGATCAGGATGGAGGGCTTTCCCAGTGCCGCCAGTTCAAAGATGGTGCTGGCCCCGGCCCTGCCAACCACCAGGTGCGCACGGCCGTAGGCCTCGGCCATATCGGCAATAAAGGGAACAACCTCTCCTTTCAGGCCCCTGGACCTGTAATCTTCCACCACCCGTTCATAATCGGCAGACCCGGTCTGATGAATGACCCTTATCTCCCTGCCCCTTTGTTTCAGGGCCTGGAGGGCCTCCACAAAAACCTGGCTCACTGCCCTGGCCCCCTGACTCCCCCCCACCACCAGGACCGTAAAGAGATCATCCCCTTTTACCCGAGCGGGCTGAACTGTCAGGAGCTCCGGCCGGACCGGATTGCCCGTCAGGATCGTTTTTCTTCCTTTTAAATAGGCCCTGGTGTCTTCAAATGAAATAAAAATACGGTCCGCCATCCTCGAGAGCAGGCGATTGGTCACACCCGGATACGAATTCTGCTCGTGAATGGCCATGGGGATACCCATGCACTTGGCGGCCGCGCAGAAGGGACCTGCCGAGTACCCCCCCACGCCCAGGGCCGCAGAAGGCGAAAAACGAGAAATAATGCCAATGGACTGGAAAAAGCTCCGGGGAAGGTTCATGAGCGCTGGAAGGCCCTTGCGCCAGCCCCGGCCCTTGATCCCTTGCACATGAATGGACACGGCCTTAAATCCGCTGCGTGACAGGATCTCCGCCTCCATCCTCCTCTGACCCACCACAAACAGGACCTCTGCATCTACAATCCGCTTTTGCAAGGCCCTCGCCACTGCAATCCCCGGAAAGAGATGCCCCCCGGTGCCCCCTCCGGCAATGGCCAGCCGAAAGGGCCTGTTCGCCCGTTGTTGATCTTCGTGCGCCCTGTGAATGGCTTTCAAATCCCTTGCCCCTTCTCAACTCCTGGCCGAGATGTTCAACAGCACGCCGATCACTGTCAGGGTGACCAGCAAAGATGAACCCCCGTAACTGATGAGTGGGAGGGTCAGCCCCTTTGTGGGAAGAAGACCCATGACCACGCCCATGTTGATAAGGACCTGGAGCCCTATAAATGAAGTCAGACCAACGGCCAGGTAGGTGCTGTACAGGTCCTTGGCCTTGAGCCCCGACCGGATTCCCCCGGCAATCAGGATGCCGAACAGGATAATAACGGCCGAAACCCCCACCAGCCCCAGTTCTTCTCCGATAATGGAGAGTGCAAAATCCGTATGGGGTTCGGGCAGGTAAAAGAGCTTCTGCTTGCCGTTCCCAAGACCTGCCCCAAAAATCCCTCCCGACCCGAAGGCCAGAAATGAATGGATGATCTGAAAGCCGTTCCCGGCCGGATCTTCCCACGGATTCCGAAATGCAAGCCACCTCTGCACGCGATACTCGGCCTGCCACACGAACCACGCCAGGACCGGGACGGAAAGGAAAAAAAGGCAAAAGAGCTGATAGATCCTCACCCCGCCTACAAACAGAATGATCAAGGTCCACGCCCCGATAATGACAGCCGACCCCAAATCCGGCTGAAGCACGATAAGCCCCATAAATATTCCCGCAACCAAAAGATGCGGCAGGAGGCCTCTTGAAAAGGTCCGCATATCTTTGCCCTTCTTGGAAATGGAATAGGCCATGTAGACCGCCAGCGCGAACTTGGCCGCCTCTGACGGCTGAAATGAGATGCCTCCCAGGCCAATCCACCTGCAAGCGCCCCCCACCTTCCGGCCCACGCCCGGGATCAGTACCACCCCGAGGAGTAACAGGCTTATGAAGAGCAGGGGATACGCCAATCTCCCGTACAGGGTGCAGGGAATATATCGCGTCCCGATCATCAGCCCGATCCCAGTGATGCAGAAAGCAAGCTGTTTCTTGAGATAGAAATAGCTGTCTCCCAGCCGGTGCTCCGCGAGATTGGAACTGGCGCTGTAGACTGCAATCAGACCCAGGGCGATGAGAAGGATGGTTGGAACCAGGATCATGTAGTCGTAGCCGGTATCGGATCGCTTTTTCTTACCCATGCATTAATCCCTTCACCGCGGCCTTGAATTGGTCGCCCCTGTGCCGGTAATCTGAAAACATGTCGAAACTGGAACATGCCGGGGCCAGGAGCACCACATCGCCGGGGCCGGCCATGGAAAAGGCCGCCCTTGCCGCCTCTTCCATCGAGCCCGCGACACGACAGGGGACGGTGTTTCCAAAGGCCTCTGACAACAGGCCCCTGGCCTCTCCCAGAAAAACCGCGGCCTTCAGCCGTCTGCCCGCTTCCCTCACCAGCGGCCCATAATCGGCTCCCTTGTGCCGGCCCCCCGCGATCAGCACAACAAGATTGTCAAAACCGGCAATGGCCCGCCTGGCGGCATCCACATTGGTGGCCTTGGAGTCGTTGTAGAATCGGACCCCGTCCACCTCGCCCACATATTCGATCCGGTGGGGAAGGCCCTTGAACCGGTCGATGGTCTCCTGGAGAACCCGGTCCTCCACCTCCAGGATCATGCCAACCAGAAGCGCCGCAAGCAGGTTCTCCTGATTGTGAAAACCAGGAAGGGCAAACCGATCCATGGAGAAGGTGTGGATCGGCCGGCCCGGCAGACCGACCTTTGCCGTCCCCTCCTCCAAGAAGGCATGCAGTCCTTCACGCCGGGCCCAACCGTATCGCAGGACCCCAGCTCCTGATGCGGGATTGACCCGCGAAAGCCTCGGGTCGTCATCGTTGAATATCACATACTGACCGGGGCCTTGATTCTCATAAATCCTCAGCTTGGACTGGGCATAGGCCTCCATATCGGGGTACCGGTCTAGATGATCGGGACTGATGTTCAGGATCATGGAAATAAAGGGCGAAAATGTCTCTGTGGCATCCAGTTGAAAACTGCTGACCTCTGCCACGATCCAGTCGGACTCCCGGTTTTCTGCCACGTACGCCATGAGCGGGGTCCCGATGTTTCCCCCCACAAACACCTTTTTCCCGGCATTTTTCAACAATTCTCCTATAAGGGCGCTAACCGTGGTCTTGCCGTTGGTGCCGGTGACGGCAATGATGGGGACGTCAATGAAACGGGAGGCCAGCTCCATCTCTCCCATCACCGGAATGCCCTTTTTGCGTGCCGATTCCAACACCCGCATGCCATGAGGCACACCGGGACTTACCACAATCATATCCGCCCCCAGGAACGTCTCCTTCCGGTGGCCCCCGGTCTCCAATTCCACGCCTGAGTCCCGGAGTTCCCTTAGCATGACGGGATCGAGATCGGACTGCTTCTTCAGATCGCTCACCGTCACGCAGGTCCCCTGTCGGATCAGCCATCGGGCGGTCCAGAGACCGGATATGCCGAGCCCCACAATGACGACCCGGTCATGGGGGCCGGTCGGCGTGCAGGGCCGGGCCTTAAATAGCCGGAGACGCGCATCTGTCATTTCTCCTCACCTCAATTTCAGGGTGCTGAAGGACAAAAGGGCCAGAATGATGGCGACGATCCAGAAACGCACGATCACCTTGGGCTCTGGCCACCCCTTCAACTCGAAGTGGTGGTGGATAGGCGCCATCCGGAAAATCCGTTGTCCGCCTGTCAGCTTAAAATAGGCCACCTGGAAGATGACCGACAAGGCCTCAAATACGAAGAGACCACCCACCAGGATGAGTACCAACTCATGTTTGGTGACAACCGCCACAGTGCCCAGGACCGCCCCCAGGGAGAGGGATCCCACATCGCCCATAAAGACCTCCGCAGGGTAGGCGTTGTACCAGAGAAACCCGAGCCCGGCCCCGACCAGGGCCCCGCAGAGCACCGAAATCTCCCCCACCCCGGGGAGATAGGGGATCTGAAGATAGGTGGCGGTTTTGACGTTCCCTGCGAGATAGGCAAAGACCAGATAGCTCGCAAAGGCCACAATCAGGGGACTGATGGCCAGCCCGTCCAGGCCATCCGTCAGATTCACCGCATTGGACGCGCCCACGATAATAAATAGGGCAAACGGGATATAGCCCATCCCGAGATCAGGCGATACGTTTTTGAAAAAGGGGATATTGAGATGGGTATCAAATTCCGGATGAAAATAAAGAATCAGGACCACCAAAAGGCCGCCAACCACCTGGAATGCGAACTTGGCCCCTGGCCGCAGGCCCCGGCTGTTTTTTTTGGACACCTTCAGATAATCATCTGCAAAGCCGACAGCCCCAAAGAAGATGACCACGAATACAACAAGCCAGATATAGGCATTGAGCGGATCGACCCAGAAGAGGGTGGCCAGCACGATGGCGGGCAGGATGAGGCACCCACCCATAGTCGGGGTCCCGGCCTTGGACAGATGATCCGGGGGCCCGTCTTCACGGATCTGTTGCCCCACCTGCATGGCCCGGAGCTTCCGGATGATCCAGGGACCAAACACCAAACAGATGACCAAGGCGGTCAGGCTGGAAAGGATGGTCCGGAATGTGATATACCTAAACACATTCAGCCATGATACATCTGCATGGAAATAGTAGAAGAGCTTATACAACATACCGAGGGTATCACCTCAATAATTAGGGGGATAACTGCGAACCTAGTGCCGGGGCAGAAGAATTTTTCTTCCGCTCCGGGCCTCCGGGCCGGTCTCTTGAGTGACTTATCTGCGGGGGACACCCGCCTGCCAAGCCCAATTGAGCGTTCTTGCCAAGACTTTCGTCCCGTGGATCTGCGATGGCAGAA
>JAGHEC010000391.1 GCA_021159525.1 Deltaproteobacteria bacterium
CCATGTTACCTCCTTCTGCCATCGCAGATCCACGGGACGAAAGTCTTGGCAAGAACGCTCAATTGGCGTTGGCAGGCGGGTGTCCCCCGCAGATAAGTCACTCAAGAGACCAGCCCGGAGGCCCGGAGCGGAAGAAAAATCCTCCTGCCCCGGCACTAGGTTCGCAGTTATCCCCCTAATTATTGAGGTGATACATCCACGCTTCCTGAACATTCAGAAAATCAGGTCCCATGAGTAAGCGGCACAATAAAACCCCCAATGAAATCTTAACCCCGATTGTAGTTCATACAATGGGGAAAGTCGGCTCTCTGAGTGTAGCAGCAATGCTGAACGGCCTCAACCTCACCGTACCCGTTGTCCAAACCCATTTCCTGTCGTGGGAAAATATCAGGCAAGTCGAAGAACTTTATCAGAAACTCCCAAGACATAAAATCCCGGATCACCTTATTGTCAGCAGGCATCTCCGGAAAATGATTGATGAAACCATAGGGGTGGTCACATGGCGGATAATCACTCTCATTCGCGACCCGGTAGCAAGGACCATTTCCGATTTATTTGAAAACCTGGAGATTTTTTTGCCGGGCATCGCCCAAATGTCTGAAAAGGAGAGGGAGTCTTCAATCCACGGCTATTTATCCAAAAAGTTTGGGCAATTTGACGAGGCCGCCGATTACGTATGCACCTGGTTTGATCAAGAACTGAAAGGGGTGTTTGGATTTGACATTTATGCAGAACCTTTTGAAAGGGAAAACGGGTATCAAATTTACCATACTCGGAACAATGCCTTAAAGGTCTTGGCCATCAAACTGGAGAGGTTGAATCAGTGCTATCAAGATGCATTCGCTCATTTTTTGGGTGTGAACAACATACAACTTCGACAAGCGAATACAGGCAGATCAAAGTGGTACAACAGACTTTACAAAAACGTGATTGCCTCTGTATCTGTTGACCCGGGTTTTCTTCAGAATATTTATGCAAGTCGTTACGTCAGACATTTTTATGCGGAGAAAGAAATTGAAAGTTTTTTCAGCAGATGGAAGTCAAAATTGACTGCCCCTTTTAAAGGGAGAGCATCCCACGGCTTTGATTTGGATTCGGTTGAAAGGCCTCTGGAAATGTCCATCCGGTGCGCCTGTGACTGCCGCCCAGCCATGCCCGACGGGGGAAAAGCGTGCACCGAAGCCTCCGACGTGAATCATAACCTTCTGTGGCGCGATAAACATGGAAAATATGTAATTTCTGCAATTGTCTCAACGTATAACGCGGAGCGTTTCATCGGAGGCTGTCTAAAGAATCTGGAAGCCCAGACTATCGCCAACAACCTTGAAATTATCGTAGTTGACACCGGTTCAGAAGAGAATGAAGCGGCTATTGTCAGGCGATTTCAGCAACGATATGACAATATTCAGTATATTAGGATAGAAAAGCGTGAAACCGTCTATCAGGCCTGGAACCGCGGCATAAGGCTGGCGCGCGGCAAGTATGTGACGAATGCCAATACAGACGACAGGCATCGAAAGGACGCGCTGGAAGTACTGGTAAAAACCCTGGAACGTAATCCTGAATTTGCCCTGGCCTATGGCAACTGCATCGTAACAGAGACTGAAAATGAGGAATTTGAGAATTGTACAAGCGTAGGCAGGCTTCGATTGCCTGATTTTTCCCGCAGCAAACTGCTAGCCTCGTGCATAGTGGGGCCCCAACCGGTATGGCGGCGGTCGCTCCACGAAGAGCTGGGCTTTTTCGACGAAAATTATCGTTGCGGTGCCGATTATGAGTTTTGGCTTCGCGTATCCCAAAGATACAATTTTATCCATGTTCGAGACTGCTTGGGCCTCTATCTGGCCAACAAAAACGGGGTTTCCATGAAGGGGCGTCAACCCGAAAGAGAAATGCTGGCTATTCAGGAGGCCTATAAAAAGCGCTTCTTCACCATGCCGTCACTGCGGTCGGGAGAGGAGCAGCTTTTTCGAATTATTCATCAGCTGCACATGGACAAGCCCTGTGTGAGCATTGTGATCAGCCGAAACGTCTCCAAGGCCTTTTTAGATGATATTTCGCGATTGCCGGGGCTCAACATACATCAGACAGACGCGGGGGGAAGGCCTTTGATCCTGTGGGATATGGCAGTCATTGACATCCAGGATGCCCGCATAAGTTTTATAATGGATCTTTTTTCCAATTCACGCATCAAGCATATCGCCATATCCGGTCTGTCCATGCATGATTCCAACCAAATACCTACAGAACTGGAAAACGCCCTTCAGGAGTTCGGGTGCCGACGACTCTCTTCAGACGGGCCTGTTTTCGAGTGGCAGACGCCTTCCGCCTTCGGGATGGCGCTATACGATCGCTCCAGGAAAAAGGAAGCCATGGCATTCCTGGAAAAGGCCTTGCTCTCTAATCCTGCAGATGTAAAGTCTCTCAATACCCTGAGCCGCATTGCGCTTCAGGAAGGCTTTGTAAATCAAGCTGAGGAGTTCGCCCTCAAGGCCGCCCGACTTGACCGCCGATCCATTGAATCCCTGATGAATCTGATCACGGTGTGCGCAGCAAAAGGGGAGCATGACAGGGCCGCAGAGTTTGCCGCATATATCCTCGATCTGGACAGCAACAAGCGGGGTTTTATCGAAGGCTTGTTGGGGGTGCATCCAAACCGAAACGGGGGAGCGCCATCGTCAAGGCCCAAGCATTTTTCAGAACGAATCCCCCCCATGAGGATCCTTGTTGTCAACAACCTTTTCCCACCCCAGGAATTAGGCGGCTACGGCAAGAATATGGCCGATTTTGTCTCGCTCTTAATGGAAAGAGGTCATGCGATCCGCGTCCTGACGTCTGACACGCGTTGCTTTGGCCAGCCGGAAGGAAACGAATTCCACATACACAGAAACCTTTGCCTGTGCGGGGCATGGGATGAAAAAGGACAGCGCCTGTTTTCGAGGGAAACCATTGACACTTTGATTAAGGCCAATCAAGAGGTCATAGAGCAGACCATAAATGAATTCGAGCCGGACATATGCCTGGCGGGAAACATTGATCTTTTAGGCCTGCCCATATTGAAACCCCTGTTTGAGCGCCGGATCCCCGTACTCCATTACTTGGGAAATCCTTTCCCGGGATACAACTCTTCTGATTATCCAGGTTTTCCGCGATATCAGGTGGCCGCCGCCAGTCGCTGGCTGAAGCAGGATTTAATCAGCAAGGGTTATCCATTTCAGGACGCTGAGGTTATCTACCCGGGCGCGTTTGTGCAGTCTTTCAAGATGGCTGTGCCCCCTGGCACAGACATGTTGCGCATTGCCTATGCAGGGTTGGTCACCTATTCCAAGGGACCTCAAGTCCTTGTGCAGGCCCTTCACATCCTCGATAAAAAAGGTCTCGACTTTTCCTGTTCCATAGCCGGGGGGACCATCAACAAGCAGTTTGTGGATGGGCTGATGGGCCTTGTGGAAGACCTTGGCTTGGAGAAGAAAATTATATTTACAGGCCTGCTCAACCGGGATGGGCTGAAGGACCTGTTCGCCAAGAGCAATATCCTTGTTTTCCCTTCCCTGGCAAACGAGACCTTTGGGATCAGCCAAGTGGAGGCGATGGCTGCAGGTCTTCTCACAATAACCAGCGGCCAAGGGGGCCCCCAAGAGGTGATAGAAGACGGAAAAAGCGGGATCCGCTTCGAACCGGGGAATCCTGCCCACCTGGCCCAAGAACTCCTGAAGCTGACCGGAGACCGTCCCAGATGGGAGGCCATCGCCCTGTCGGGTCAACGACGTGCCATGAAGCTCTTTGACATTGAGCGATGGGTCGACAAGCTGGAATCAGTACTTTGGCGAATACAGCACAGCCGAGACAGGTGCACAATCCCTGCTGAAACCCTAAGTCGTAATGCCATGCACCCTGAATCGGGAAAGTCGTCCCGGGACGAGATTCGTGACCTGCGGCCCATCCGCATGCAGATGGCCCAAACTTGGCTTGAAATGAGGTCCGAAAGGCTTCAAGAAGCATATCATGGTTATTTCGGCAAATGGCACAAAAAAATTGCCTGTCCACAAATAAAGTCTTTTCCTTTAACCCGGGAAGAGCATGCCTTGGTTGAACATGAGATCGCCTCCCTCTCTGAAGGCGGAGATGAAAAGGGCGTCTTGCGGCATGTTCTTGCAGCAATGCTGTATATTATGCCGTATCAGATGCCGAACGCGCCGGACCTTGAAAAAGTGCCGGACTGGTTTCATCGTGACTATTGCCTGTTTCTTATGGAAGCACCGGTCGGAGTGTTGAAAGCGGGCGAAGCGGATGCCTATTATACGCATATCAGCGCGCTTATCCAAAGACTTGCCGAAAGGATACGCACCGAACCCGACTCCAAAAAATGCGTCGAGATGGCAAGGGCATTTATGAAAGTCAACCTTGCGCCCCTCTACTTTATCCGGAATCCGCTGAAAGATCTATATGCCTTTCGTGGAGAAATCCTGCAATATGTGTGGAATTTGATAGGATTTGATCTGGACCATGTCTTTTCGAAGCGGCCTCCTGAACAAAGGCGGATCAGACTGGGGATCTATTTGGCCACGCTCCGATCAACTACCGAAATCCGGGCCACAGTGCCTGTTTTTGAATATCTGGATCGAGAAGACTTCGAGATCTTCCTCTATGTTTCAGAAAGAAGCGGGAATTCGGAGGAAAGCTATTGCCGACAAATAGCGGACCATTTTGTTGTCCTGCCGAATGCATATGAAAAATATCCAAAAACCATCCGCTCAGACGATCTGGACATCCTGGTTTTCGGCAATAATACAACGGCCGGCGTAAACACTGCTACCATGCTGGCCGCTCACCGGTTGGCTCGCGCGCAGTGCGTCCATTTCTGCTCGCCGGTCACCACAGGATTGAGGCATGTGGACTACTTTTTAATAGGCTCCCTCATTGATCCGGACGGAAAAGCGGAAGGAGAATACACTGAAAAACTGGTCAGGATCCCCGGTTCGGGAATATGCTTCAGCATGATGGAAAAACCACCCAAAACTGTTCCAGACCGGAGGCATCGCAGGGATTTCGGCATGGACGAAGGGTGTGTTGTTTTTGCTTCAGGGGCCAATTTTCACAAGATTACCCCGGAACTCCGACATGTCTGGGCACTGATTATCGCCTCGGTTCCCAATTCGGTGCTGGCCCTCTACCCCTTTGGTCCGGCGTGGGCTGGCAGATACCCGGAACGCTTGTTTAAAGAAGAGATAATGCACGTTTTTAATAGCTATGGCATTGATAAATCGCGTTTAATCATTCTGAAGCCATTTGAAACCAGAGAGCACATCCTGTCCTTTCTGAGCCTGACCGATATTTACCTGGACGCCACGCCGTACAGTGGGGCGACATCTCTGCTGGATCCTCTTGAGATGGCCGTACCCCCTATTGTAACAGAAGCACCCGAACTGCGGTTCTCCCAGGGCGCGGCCATGCTGAAGGAACTGGGGATCTCCGACCTGATCACGGGGAGCGAAAAAGAGTATGTCGAACTGGCTGTAAGGTTAGGGACCCGCCCTGATCTTAGACAGGCCAAGTCGAGGGAGATCCGGGACAAGATGGCCCAGGGCCCTCCTTTTCTCGATCCCAGGGCCTATGCGGAAAAAATCGGAAAGATCTTCAAGTCGATTATGAACTTGCACAAAGCCAAGGATTCAGCAGAACCAATAGCTGCAAGTTGTACACTGTGCTAAGGGGGGCTGCTTTATATGTCATATGAGCTTTAGCCGCCCCCTGCTTCCACGTCCGGAGATTCCAGCGCAACGCGCCCCGCCGAGAGGATGTTTCAGCGGGGCGTTTTTCTCTAATTGGCACTAATTATCGTGGGTTGCCAGCCCTTCTCGCAGACCTGCAGCAATATTCTGGTTAATCTCGATAATAGCGGTCAGTTTTTCAGGGGAAGGATAGGCCATGGTCTCGAAAATCCGCTTGTCAACAAAGGCGCTCAGTCTGAGCAAATCCCGCTTCAGCGGCGTTGGCAGAGGATTGTCCTTTCTTCCAAGCTCGCCCTGGAAAACGCTCCACATCCGCTGGTTAAATCTGAGGGCTTCATCCAGCTTCTCTTGCCTGCCCTCTTCATGCCATCTCGTCTGGCATTCCTTGAGTTTGAGCGCTGCCTTTGTGAGAACGGCCGCCTCTATTTCCCGACCGGACAAGGTTGTCTTGCTGACGCTTTCATACATTTGCAACGGATTTGCGTACATTCCGAACTACCTCCTGTTCATAATCGATTAACTGGTTGGCCAACTTAAGGGCCTGATAATATTTTCTTGCCAAAATGAGTTCATTGATCTGGTCCAAATGCCGTACTGTACTGGGCGCTGCCGCCACTAATTCCTTGATCAGTTTCCAGTACAACTTGAAATAAGCGTTCAGATTTTCCTCGTCAATATACATCAACTGGATGATGAAATAGAGCTGTTGACAGGGGGTCTGGATGTCCTTTTCCGTTAAGATGTCCTTTTCACGGAGAATCGGTACATCGTTTTCTATAAGAAGATTGGCTGTAAGACCGGCATTCCTGACAACCGCGCCATCGATGATCATCTGTTCTCTTGGCCGCAATGTGATTTTCAATGGCATTTTCTATGCTCCGATACTGGCGGCTGGTTGGTGATTGATCGGGTCTTTTCCCTTGTCCCGTTGCTTCCGTTCATTATGTTGCCAACTGCCCTGTCTCTTTTTTATGTAATCGGGAGGGGGCTGCCCCTCCCGGGATAAAGGGTATTTGGCGGGTGCGGGTGTTAGAACAGCCTGAGGACCGCCTGGGCTGCCTGAGAAGCAAGGCTCAGTGAGGTGGTGCCCAATGCCTGACGCGTCTGGAGCATCAGCATGTTGGCCCCTTCCTCGTTCATGTCGGCGTTGGTAA
>JAGHEC010000083.1 GCA_021159525.1 Deltaproteobacteria bacterium
CCGAAGGATGGGGTCTGAGTCGAGCGAAGCGAGCGAAGAAGAGACGGCGCCCTCCCGGCAGTGGCGTCAGAAAAACCCTTCTGCCCCTATTTGTTGAGCTGTTACGATATCCGCATATTTTTCTGCCACTTTCACGTAAGTAAGCAGATGTGCGGCTTTCCGGAGATTTTCCGGCAAACATGAAATCGCCGTTCAAAATGAATAGCCCACCGCCTTTACGACCTGCCTATCATTATTTTAAATGGATCGCCATAATTATTTTAATTATAGGAATTCTGCTGGTTGTCATTTGGGCAAGGGCATTTTATGGGTCAATGAAGGCCTTTGATCAAGGGGAGGACTTTCTCGCAAAGGGGGAACCTATAAGGGCCGTGACCTACTATGATCGCTCACTTCACTGGTATGCCCCATTCAGTCCCTATGTCAGCAGGTCTGCTGAAAGGCTGTGGCAAATCAGTGAGCAGGCTGAGAGGAACGGCGATTGCCGGCTTGCCGTCATCTCCGTCAAGACCCTCAGACGCGGATACATGGCTGCAAGAAGTTGGTGGTTGCCTGGCAAGAATTGGATCGCACGTTGTGACAGGCGTGAGAGGGAGCTTCTGGCGCTCAAGCAAACTGGCTCGGAGAAAACGCTTCGATCAGATTTTGTAAAAGGTTCAATCTTCGACAACCCTCAGGTCAGGCGTCCGGATGTTCTGTGGAGCGTGGTCGGGCTGGCCGGTTTTTTGGGCTGGATTGGGTCGGCAGCGGCTTTTATCCTTTCCGTCAAGGAAGGGTCCTGGTTTACGGGGCAAGCGGGTTCTTCCAGGGTGAAATGGATTGTGCTCTGCGCTGTTTTCTGGATTGTCTGGATCGTGGGGATGATAAAGGCCTGACCCGATAATCTTCAAAGCCCTTTTTGGGGGGGTATTCAGGGGTTTAAGAATCACAAGGCCAGGCATTCCGCCTCCCTTAGGGACGAGAATGAATACGAAGATCAGGAGCATCAAGACCGGCGGTTTTGCATGTATCGTGACGGCTGTCGGGCTCAATCTTCTGTTCTTTTACCCGGTTCTGTTTTTAGGCAAGGTCTTCTTTTTCAGGGATATTCACCGCTGGTTTTATCCCATGAAGGCCTACCTCGCCGCTTCCCTGAAGTCCTGGGAGATCCCCTTCTGGTGCCCTCATTATTTCTGCGGATCGCCCTTTATGAGCGATATCCAGTCTGGTGTTTTTTACCCTATTTCCCTTCTGTTTCTTCTTTTCCCCTTTCCTCTGTCCTTTAATATCTATGTGGTTTTCCATTTTTTTCTGGGATTCTGCTTCTTCTTTCTTTTTATTCAGGGTATGGGGTTGTCGAAAAAGGCGGCCCTGCTCACCAGCATCTCCTACGCCTTTGGCAGCTACACCATTGCGACAGTCAACACCCTGAATAATCTTTCCACAGCCATTTGGCTGCCGGCTGTTCTCTGGGCCTTCCAAATGGGCTGCCGGGAAAAACGGGCTGGATATTTTCTGACTATTCTTTTCCTGTGCATGAGCATATTGGGCGGTGAGCCCCAACTGTTTATCCTCACGGCAGGGCTGCTTTTTCTCCATGCCATATTTCTCGATCCAAAGATCAGAGATGCCGCGATGGGGCGGTCCGGCGCCGCTTGTCTTACTGCGTTGTGGGCCCGGCCCATTCGAGAACGGTGGTTAAAAGGTATTTTTGTTATCGCCGTGGTCGTTGCGGCCATTCTCCTTACCTTGGTGCAGTTGGGCCCTACCTACCTGGATTATACGCATTCAGCACGAATTGGAGGCCTGAGCTATGAGGAAGCCAGCCGTTTTTCATTGAGCCCCGCCATGCTGAAGCATCTTATTTTACCGCTCCATTTTTCACCAAACTTTCTTGCAGACCCGGCAACCTTGCGGGACTTTTTCCCGGGGACGGGCGATATGCCGTGGCTCCTGACACTCTATCCCGGCATGATTATCGCTCCACTGGCGTTTGTTGCCCTTTTTTTCTGTCCGTTAAGGAAAACGCTTTTCTGGACTCTCACCTTTGCCATGAGCGTTCTTCTCGCCCTTGGATCTCATTTGCCTTTGCATCGTTTGTTTTACGAATGTCTTCCCTTCTTTCGTTTTCCGGAAAAATTCGTGTTTTTGTCCTCCTTCAGTCTCCTGGTCCTTGCTGCCTGTGGCTTTGACAGGGTGACACAGGCAATCGGGTCAGGAAACCGGAAGGGACGCCTCTTATTTCTGGCCCTTTCAGGGATACTGATCTGCGATCTTTATCTGAATCACGAAAACCTGAACCCGGTCTGCGACAGGAATTTCTACCAATATCATCACCCGGGCCTCGACCCCCTTGTGAGAGATCCGGGGCGGTTCAGGATCTATGAAGCCCCTATGCCAAACCCGCCGGAGCTTGCAAATACGGTCCGAAACCATCATGTCAAGTGGCAGATGATGCTCCACCCGAATCTGGGCATTCTTTTTGGACTTGACCACGTGGGGGGTGTGCCAGCCCTGGAGCTCCGATTTCAGCACCAGATTACCGAGTTGCTGTCAAGACCCTGGCATGAAAGAATCCGCTTTTTACGTCTGGCCAATGTGAAATACATCATTGCTTCAGAGTCCCTTGACTCCAAGCCCGAACTAAGGGGCCAGGTGGAACGGGTGAACGGTCTCGTCTTTCGGGTCAAAAATGAACTCCCCAGGGCTTGGCTGGTAAACCGGCTCGATCCATTAAAGACATTTACTGTACAGGATTTAATCGCTGAGGGGTTTGATCCTGCTCATTCGGCCTTGGCCAAAAGAGAAATGACATGGCAATGCCAGACATCTCAAAAGGGTCCGCCTGTTACGGTCCGGTATAAACCCAATGCCGTTCTCATTCATACAAAGGCGGATGCGCCCTCTGTCCTGGTTCTATCGGAGACCGCCTATCCCGGCTGGACCGTAACTGTAGATGGGACGCCCCGGGAGTGCCTGTGGCTTGACCTCCTGTTCCAGGGGGTTCAACTCGAACCGGGGTCCCACGAGGTGGTATTCAGATATCGCCCGAAACATTTTTTCCTGTTTGCCGGAATCAGCACCTTTTGCCTGTTTGTGTATGTGATTGCCTGGACCGTCTGTTTATGGCGCAGAAAAGACGGCCCTCTGTCGGGAAAGCGGGGGCTGTCATGAATGCCTTCAGGTCCTCTGATTCAGATCGGTTTTGTTCCGATTTAAGGGCGGGGCTTTTTTATCTCTTTCTCTTGGGGCTGACGCTGCGTACCGTGCATCTGGCGGCGAGTGCAGACAATCCATTATTATACATGCCGGTGCTGGATGAGGCTTATTATGTGGAACTGGGGAGGGCGATTGCAGCAGGAAACTTGTTAGGAGAGGACGGACTCTTCTTCATGGACCCCCTGTATGGGTATTTTTTGGGGGGTCTGTTTTTCCTGTTCGGCGACAATCTCACCACCGTGCGCCTGGTCCAGATTGGCCTTGACAGCGTGAATATCCTCCTGATTTACGGGATCGGGACGAGGGTTTACGGCAAACGGGCAGGGGCAGTTTCAGCCTTTCTTTATGCCCTGTATCCAATCGCCTTTTTCTATTCCCTTCTGATCCTCAAGACCACCGTTGCCGTGACCCTGCTGCTGGCGAGCGTTCTGATGCTTCTGGGGTGCATCGATTCGGGTCGCAGGAGAGATTGGCTTTTTCTGGGGCTTCTCCTGGGGCTCATGACCTATCTGTGGGCAAACCTGATTCTGATGCTGCCCCTGAGCGTGGTGTTTATCCTTTCCTATCAGAAAATGCCATGGCGAAAATCAATTCTCCATTGCACCATTGTTTTGGCCGGATTCGCAATCATGCTTGTTCCGGGTGTGTTGAGAAATTATGCGTCCGCCGGGGAACTCGCCTTGATGAATACTCAAGGGGGCAGGCTGTTGTATGCCTGCAACAACCCTTTCAATCTCACGGGCCGGTACAACGTGCCTGTTTTTTCGCGGGCCGAGCCGGTGTTTTCTGAAAAGGATTTCCACGCCGAGGCGGAACGGCGTCTGGGCAGACCTCTGACCCGGAAAGCGGTTTCCCGGTATTGGGCAGCAGAGACGTTCCGCTTCTTGAATGACAACCCCGGTGTTGTCCCCGTGCTGTTGTACAACAAGCTGAAAGGCAGCATCGGCCATTGCGAAATTCCCACCAACCACAGTTATGAGTCGGCTGCCCGGTTTTCCCCCCTGCTCGGCTGGCCATTTCCATTTTTTTCAGTTGTCCTTGCCCTTGGCGTGCCGGGCCTTGTCATCGGCGTTTGGCAATCCAGAAAGGCGGTTGTTCTCCTGCTCCCCATCCTTGCGACGCTAACAACCATTCTCGTTTTCTACACCTCGTCTCGACTCCGCATGCCGGCGGTTCCTTTCCTTATCATTGGCACGGGGATCTGTATGCCGGTCCTTTGGAATTGGATTAGGATGGGGCGATGGGGCAAAGCATCTATGGCCGTGGCCGCGTCCGGAATCATTTTGTTGGTCTCTGTGTCCATCCCATGTCCTCCAAAATCGGGCGGAGAAGAGTTCTTCCTGGCTAAGGCATACCATCACATCGACGAACTGGAGAAGGCGCGACAAACAGCACTTGAAGGTGCCGCAACGTATCCCCGGCAGGCACGGTTCCAGGTGCTGCTGGGCATGATCGCAGGTGCGGAGGAGATGCCGGAAAAGGCGATTGAGCACAACGTCAAAGCGCTCCAATTGGATCCGGGAAATGTGGACGCCTGGCACAACATGGGGCTGATCTATTTTGAGACCGGGAGGCCCAAAGAGGCCGTCCGATGTTTTGAAAAGGCCCTGGCCCTGGAAGAAAGGGCGGGTACGCGACGGTTTCTGGAGCAGGCCCGTCAGAAAATATGTAATAAAAACAATCAGGCGTCGCCTTGACTTCTCTCTGTGACAATGTTTCGGTTTTTATTAAGAGTGGCGTGTAACAGGTATTTATCCGCCATACCTGTGTTAAAATCTTTGTCAAATTGTGAGGATGGGAAATGCCGCGGATAAAATGACAGACTTGGATGTTTCTGTCGTAATAGCCCGGTGGTACTTTTGCTGTTATCCGCCTATTTATTGAGCTGATACATCAAATCCGATCAGGCCCAACAAGAAAAAGGCAGGGCCATTCCTGACCCCGCCTCGATAAACCGGATACTTACTGCGGCTGTACCCTCACCTGCACTGAATCCAGCACTTCAGCCGTTGGGACGCCGTCCGGCGGATCTACAGCAAAGTAGAAAGTGTAGGACCCGGGAGTCAGCGCTAAGTTGAGCACCTCTACGTCAAAAAACGGGAAGAGGGGTGCTTGGGTGCACCGATGCACCCCCTGCTGCCAGCCGGTGGGATGGACGTAGGTGTACCAGTCTCCAGGCGAGGGAAAGGGCGTATGGACCGCAATCCAGAAGTCCGCGTTGAACCCCTCGAACTCGCCCGGGTTCAGACTAACGGTAATGGAAACCGGGGTCCCGGAAGCTGCTGTAAGCGGGCCGTCAGAGCCGTTGGCCTTGATGTCCGTCCACGGGAACCGATTGGAATTGAGGGTGAAGGTGCGGGCCCTGCTGTAAGCAACATTGTTCCCCTCGGCATCTATGGTTATCACCTGCCACTTGTAGGAACTCCCCCTGGGCAGCCTGAGCCACTCGGGCAGGGCAACGTTCGTCTCAGTGCTGAAGGGCGAGTCGTACCATACGATGCGCCGATTAAAATCCCTGATCCTCAGTCTGTACCGATAGGACGCATCCCCGGAGATCGGATCCCAGCTAAAAGTCGGGGTTTGGGTATCGAGATAGGCATTTGGGTGAGGATGCCTCGTCTCTTCCGAGACCTCCGGGACCGGACCGTAAACATATGACCGTGTTGCCGTGTCTGTGTCGCCGTTCCCATTAGCCATTTCAAACGTATACGTTCCGTCAGGAATCGGTGTCTCGCTCCACAACAGGTGACCGAAATAACACGGGTGGGTAAACCAGTAGGTGATAAGCCCAGTCCATGGATACACGCGGCCGCATTCATCCCTGATCTGTAAATAATCCACGTCCCAGGGGGCTGTGTTCCGGGATTGGACGCCAAAATAGTACCCCTCTTCCCACCCCGAATGGGAGGGCGGCATGGAGACTACCACTGGGTCCTCCAGGAGCGGCACCCCCTGAGGGCCGGTGAAAAAACTGAACATCGGGCTCTGCGTCCGATTCCTTGCTTGCGTGTTTGTGTCGATCACCCTAATGAACCAGAAATAAGGCGTATTGGGCTGGAGCACGCCTTCCGGGACCTGAAAGGTGGGGTTGTCCAGATATTCGCTTGAGTACCAGACGGCATTGTTGTGGTAATCCCTGATCTGGAGCTGGTATTTGAATGGGGCCGGATATTCGGAATCCTGAATCACAACTACCGGATCAGCGCCAAGCACCGGCGTGGTGCTCACATAAGAGCCATCGGCCGGATACATGGTGTCCGGGTCGATCTGCGGGACCGCGTTGTTATAGACGAAATCCCGGGTGGCCGAAATGGAGTGTCCCATGGTGTCGGTCAGCATAAACGTATACATCCCGTCAGGGACCGCAAAATCCAGAGAAGTCCCGTATAGTAAACCACGCTGTTTGAAAGAGATAGAGGGTTCCAGATAAAATGTCCCTCCGGGTCCACTGACCGTGAAGCAACAGACATCCTCCGGGCTCGGCCCGGCCACAAAGGCGTAAAAAACCGTGCGCACGCTGCCGTCGGGATTTCGATTCGAGAACATGTCCACAATGTCAAAGACCGGCGCAGGATACGGCGTGCCTTGCTCCAAGAAGAAATCAATCCCGTCCGTGGTCCCGGATACGTTGACAGGCGCTGCCCGGTCGCAGTCAGGAGTTCCATTTGCGTTGTTCCACCACTGGTCGAGCAGATGGCCGGCCGTGTGACATTTGGCCTGGGCAACCACATAATAGTCGCCTACCGGGAGATCTGAAATGGTATAGTCCCCATTCTGATCGGTCAGACCCTCTCCTGCCCAGTTGGTCCAGCAGGGATCGGCAAATGCCACGACAGGAATGCCCGGGACTGAATTGCCCCAGGGATCCTCCACATAACCCGATATGCTGCCATTGGTCTCCTGATCCCAAACGGAGCCGGCAAAGGCCATGGGAACAAGCCCCATAAAACACGCTGAAAAAAGGATCAGGCTGATCCACCAAACACTTCTTGCGGCCATTGTTTTTTCCATGACTTTCCTCCTTTCCTGCCAATTAAATGGTTTAAAAGAGTATATGTGCAACCGGCCCCCGGGGGAGCAAGAAACCAGCGATCCTCAGCCCAGACCTGTTCTTCCCGTTCCCCCGGTCTCTTTAGCGGCAAATTGAACTGGATATCACATGTCAAAGGAGCAAATGGGAGGCAAGGGCGCCGGTCATTCCAAACCCCGGAACAAAAAGCTGACGCCTCATGTCTATACGAGGAATGGATCTGTCAAGCTGCTTGGAAAAAAGAAGCCCTCCTACTTTGTATGTTGCACGGGTTTCTTTTCGCCCGTGGCCTTTTTCTTTTGCATCATCCGCTGAAACGGGTTGCTGGTCCCCTTTGCGCCGGCCTTTCCGATCTTGGGCATGAACTCCTCTTTGCTGAGGGCTCCGTCTTTGTTTTGGTCTCTTCTTTCAAAAGAACTCTTAATGGACTTCTGATAAGCCGCTTCGTATTCATCATAACTGATGTTTCCGTCCTTGTTGGCATCCATTGAGTTGAATCGGTCTTCAATGGCCTTTTCAAAAGGGTTTTGTCCTTGTGCGCCGGCTATGCCTATGGTGAGCCCGACCAGTCCAACGGCAGCAACACCAACCACCAAACCTCTCCATTTTTTCATCCTGCTTCCTCCCTTTATTCATCTTTGTTCGAATGAAAACTTTGAAATCCGGCTAATCGCAAACACTTGCAAAGAGTTATGGCGACATTCAATTCGTCGCCTCTGAAATAGAAATTACAGAAAACCAATGCAGGTGTTTCAAGGCAGCGTCTCGATCAAAACACTATTGTCCTTCGCTTCCTTGGTTAATAACTGAATCCCCGGTAATAGGTTGCCTCCACGCCAAAATTGCAGTTGCTGTCATAGGCCACGGCAAAATAGCCGCTGTAGGGACCCCAGTCGTTGCCCCAACTGTTCTTGGCGATAAAAAAGCCTCCGCCGGGAGCAGTGGGATTGTCCACATAGCCGGTGATCAGAATGGCGTGCCCCCCCTTATACACCCCTGAGGCATGTTGATATACGCCGCCGCTGTAAGACTTGAAATCGCTGTACACGTCCATCGCAGCCACGAGGGGGCCGTAAGACACCAGGGCCTGCTTGATGGCTTCAATGTCGATTGTCCACCAGTTGCCGGAGGCATAACCCCAGGACCCGATCCTGCCCACCATGGGGTTCGCGCAATAGCCTGAGCAAGGACCGTTCGATGCAGTATAGGGCCAGCAGGCCTCCGTGGTTGTACCCGTATTGGCCAGCCAGTCAGACGCATCATTGAGGTAGCCTCCGTCGCAGTCTCCGGCAGGACAGCAATCGCTTACCAGGACCTCTTCGGAGAGATCAACGGTAAACCCAAACAGGTAATTGGTGGCGGCCTCCAACCATGCCACCGGAGCGAAGGCCCAGCAACTGCCGCAGTTGCCCTGATCCCTCACCGGATTTGTGATGGTGCGGCCGATGAAGTTCAGGGCCAGGGGACCCCAGTCAAACGACGAGGGGAGGCCGTCGCCTGAATCGGTTGTGCCGGCGGCTATGAACTCCACCGGCTTGTTGTATTCCCGATACAGAAGCTTTGTACCCACTCGACAGATTTCCGTGTTGTCGGCAATGGCCGGCATTGTGCCAAAGCTCCATATAAGAAGGCCAAGAGCGGCCGCCAACCACCAACATGTCTTGCTTTTTTTCATTCTGATTCTCCTTATCAATTGTTAAAAAAGTTCACAGCCGTTAAAAAATTGTAAGCGTTCACGGGGTCTTGAGATCTCCCTGATACACTGATATGAGAAAATCGCATCAGCTCAATAATTGGGGGGATAACAGCGACCGTACCACCGGGGCAGGAAGATTTTTCTTGTGCTCCGGGCTGGTCTCTTGAGTGACTTATCTGCGGGGGAAACCCGCCTGCCAAGGCCAATTGAGCGTTCTTGCCAAGACTTTCGTCCCGTGGATCTGCCATGGCAGAAGGAAGTAACATGGGTAACAAGGCAATGGCGGGCAGGCTTGCCCCCTTGGCATTCTCGCATTCGTCGAGCTGCGGCTTCCCCCACTGATAAGTCACAAAGACACGGCGCCCTCCCGGCAGTCGCGTCAGAAAAACCCTTCTGCCCCCATTTATTGAGCTGTTACGTGTTAACTGATGAGCGACAACCCAAAGATTGCCATATTCCCCAGGGCATGGATGGCAATGGGGACCATCAGGTTCTTCTCAACCTCATAGGCCAGGCCAAAGACGAGGCCCCCCACGATCTGGGTGATGGGGATGGCTGGGGACACCGGATGCGCCAGTACAAACGCAAAGGCGCTTAAGAGAATGGCCGGCACGGCCCCCCACCGCCTGAAAAACCCGTACAGGACCCCTCTGAACAGCACCTCTTCCGTAACAGGGGCAATGACCCCTCCCACAATAAAGAAAAGGATGACAGCCCCTGTTGCATCAGGGAGCGGGGTACGGACCATCGACAGGGCATCCATTCCCATGAGATAGGCAAGGCCTCCGGCCAGCAAGGCAACAAGCCCGAACCCCGCCGACCATATCAATCCCCTCTTGATTCCGGGAATCATCCCCTGAAGAGACAGCCCGATAAAGAGCAGGGATTTCCCGCCCGCTGAGACAATCACAACCATGATTCCGGTCTGGATGAGCCGCACAGCGCCGAGAATAACTATGGAATAAACAGGGTCCTTACCAATGCCCAATCTGGCGGCTGGTTCCACGGCAATGACCGCCCCGAGACACAGAATCAAGGTCTTTATTCGGATGCGCTCTGTTTCCACCCCAGTCTCTTCAGGGCCCGGTAGCCATACCACTGGACGTACCAGTGATCCGAGGCCCTGATCCTTCTCAAGATCTCTTGTATCGCCCCGGAATCGCCTCTCCGACCCAAAGACTGCAAGGCCATGCAGACCACAGAGGGACACGGGTCATCCAAGAGCTGCATCAGGTCTTCATAGGTATTTTGGGCACGGCTCACACCCATGGCCTTGGCCAGCCAGTAACGCTCCTGTATTCGGCGGCTTGACAGGAGTTGCCTGTATGCAGGAAAACGCGACACATCCCCCCCGTTGTCTTCCATCCATTTGAGTGCGGCGACCCTCTCCTGCCATGGGTCAGATGTGAGACGCTCACTGAGGCAAACGGTTTCAGCCGCCTTATGATGGCCTGCCAACAGGGGCATCAGCAGGCATATCCCTATCGCCACACAGAGAATGTCAGCCAACACCCTCGCCTTGTTCAGTTGGAAAAAGAGTGTCGCCAGGACCATGACAAGGGTGTACGCGAACAGGTAGAGAGTGAGAGGAAACCCTATGAGGAGGCCGAAATAGGAAAAACCACGGAAAAACCGATTCTTGTCTGTCCTTAAAGAAAATTGCTCCAGGGCCCTGTGCGGGGCCGACAAAAAGTCCTTGGCCGTCGTCTTCAGGATTGCTTCCCCCCTGTGTCCAAATATCAAGCCTTCACCTGACCCGCTTATTTCCAGATCAACGCGCTCCCCTCCCTTTATGGGGAGATAGTCGTAGGCAAGAAGTTTTTCTGCCAAAAGCTCTTTGAGGCGGCTGTTACCGACCCCATCAAGGGAACAGGTCTTGAGCGTCTTCTGATTCAGGCTCTTGAATACCTGGGCCGGATAAAGGGTATATTGATAGTAGAAATCCGATACAACCGCGCCGATGGGATTCGACAAAAGGAGCCTGTCCCGAATGTTGACAAAGAGATCTTTTCCCATCTGGGATCCCCAGAGACAAACCAGAAGGCCAATGGCCGCGGCATGAATGCCGGTTAAAAACCAATGGTCCCTAACGGTTCTTGCGGACTTCCCGCTCACTGCAACCCGGAACACTCCAATCGGTATCAAGGCGAAATAGGCGGTTGTCAGGGGCGACCATCCCTCCCAGTTTACCGCGGTCATGGATCCGGCCCACACCAAGAGCAGAAAAATCAGGGACCTTCGGCTGCGTCTGAAAAGCCGATCCCATATCCACGCTGCGGCAAGAGAGACAAGCGAAATACCGGCCCCCGCGCTCAGGGTAAAAAAAAGCCCTCCCCAGACTGCCGGCGCCATATCCTGGAGCCGGTCCATGGCTGCCTCAGTGGGAACCGTGAGATATCCCGCGTCCCTGATGCTTACCAGGGTATGGTAAAGAGCCCGGTTGGAGAGGTAAACCTGGAGAGAGGCGATGATCTGGGCTATCAGGAGTCCTGTCAGGACCGCTGTCAGGGGATACCGGGCCACATGCTGTCGCCAGAGTGAAAAGCGGATCATCCTTTAATCCCGTGTAACGCGCGGGCTATGAGGTAAACAGCGAACGGTGAAACCTGAAAACCCCCGGTGCGTAACTGCCGACATAGGTCATCCATCATTTACTGATACGTTACCCGGAAGACCTCTTCAATGGTCGTAATCCCGTCCAGTACCTTCTGTGCCCCGTCTTGGCGGAGGGTCAACATGCCCTGTTCCACCGCCTTCTGTTTGATCGCATTGGCGTCAGAGGTCTTTAGTATGAGGGTCCTGATTGCTTCATCCAGGATCATCAGTTCAAATATCCCGGTCCTTCCCTTGAAGCCCGTATTGAGGCACGAAGCACATCCCCGTCCGCGATACACGGCCTTCCCTTCGGCCATCTCGGGAGTAATGCCGATACTCTGCAGGGACTCCTTATCCGGCGTATAGGATTCCTTACAGTCCCGGCAAATGACGCGGACCAGGCGCTGGGCCAGGATGGCCGTCACCGAGGAAGTCACCAGGAATGGCTCTATGCCCATGTCAATAAGCCGGGTAATGGCGCTGGCTGAATCATTGGTGTGCAGCGTTGAAAAGACCAGGTGCCCGGTCAAGGCGGACTGAGTGGCGATCTCAGCGGTTTCACGGTCGCGTATCTCGCCCACCAGAATGACGTCCGGGTCCTGCCGAACAATGGACCGCAGCCCTTTGGCAAAGGTGAGATCAATCTTGGGATTGACTTGGATCTGCCCGATCCCGTCAAGCTGATATTCAATGGGGTCTTCAATGGTAATAATGTTGATGTCGGTCGTGTTAATGCTGGAGAGGGCCGCATAAAGGGTTGTGGTCTTCCCGCTGCCGG
>JAGHEC010000316.1 GCA_021159525.1 Deltaproteobacteria bacterium
AGCCTGCCCGCCATTGCCTTGTTACCCATGTTACCTCCTTCTGCCATCGCAGATCCACGGGACGAAAGTCTTGGCAAGAACGCTCAATTGGCCTTGGCAGGCGGGTGTCCCCCGCAGATAAGTCACTGAAGAGACCGGCCCGGAGGCCCGGAAGGGAGATCTCAAGCCCCCGTGAACGGTTAACCTGAAGGTTTAAAGGTTCGGGGTTCGGCGCGCTGTACGCTATGCTATTCGGGGACGGCAAAGACTACGGCCCCGTAGCCCACCACCCAGCGGCCCCGGCTTTCCGGGAAATCGTCTCCACTGTTGCGGTAGATAAGGACCGTCCCCTTCCTGCACCCCTTACGTTCGGAAAAGCGCATGGCCGCCAGGACCGGCCCTATCCCGCAAAAGGTCTGCCGTGAATAGTCCCACTCCCTCCGGATGCCCTCGTAATCCATGGCCGCCACGCGCTTCAGGCTCTGCTTGTCCGTGCGGGTCACCAGGCTGTAATCCGGGTCATGAAGCATGTCGCTGCTGGCAATAACCAAGATTCTTTTCGTTTTGGACAGGGCCTCCAAGGCGTCCACCAGATCGTCCAGAGTGCGGGGATCGTGGTCCCCCACCAGCCCTACGATGATGGGCACATGGGGAAGGGCCGCCTGGACAAATGGGATCTCGTTTTCAGCCGAATGTTCGCCCGCATGGGGTCGGTAATCCAGGTAAATGCGGGGGCTCGCCGCGGCCAGGGCCGCTGTCGCCTCTTTGTCGATCGATGCATCCCCTATGGGGGTCCTCAGGGCATCGCCGTCCATGAGCGCTACCCCCTGAAAACCGCCCCGGTGACTGATGCCGAGTACCACCACCGCGTCCGGTCGGCCGCGGGTATCGGCGTTGTCCCTGATGGCCCGAAAGGTGTGCCCTGCCACTTTCCCGGAATAGATATACCCTGCATGGGGCGCGATGCCGGCAACAATCCTGCCCTCCGCCTTCTCCACGCGGGCGCTGTTCATGTACCTTTCCACCATCTGCGCAAGTTCCTGGCGGGTCCCTGGGAACCACCGGCCTGCCCCCAGGGCCTCTCTTATCGTCACTTGAGATCCCTTGGTCATTTCTCCCTCCTTGGCGGCCCACAAAGCCGCGGCAAAACAGGTCCCTAAAAGGCACACCATCCCCGTCCACAGGAGACGGCATGCACCAGTTGGCCTAAAAAAGATCCGGTCCATATAGGATGCCTCGTTGCTGGTTCGTTGGGTTATTGCGGTAATAGCCCAATAAATAGGGCAGCCCGGAGGCCCGGAGCGGAAGAAAAATTCTTCTGCCCCGGCACTAGGTTCGCAGTTATCCCCCTAATTATTGAGGTGATACATCCTTCTTTATACGAGTTCCCATGCCTGATATCCTAAGAGTTCCTCCATCTCGGTCAAAAGGGCCCGGCAAGGGAGCACATTAAATCGACCGTGCGCGGATATCATCAGGGGATCGCCCCCGGGCGCCTCGATTTTGAACAGAAGCCGACTCCGGCCCGGGTATTTGAAGACGATATCCCGCAGCTCTTCCAGGGTCTTCCTGGATGTCTTGGCGTTTTCGAGTGTTACCAGAATGGCCTTTGCCGAACTCAGGCGAACATCGTTTAGTCTTACGATCTCCTTTGCAATGACCTTGGCTGCGCTCTCGCTGATCTCCGCGGTTCCGGTAATGAGGAGGGGATCGTCGCCTTTGAGCAGGGGGGAGGCGGATGTGAACAGGTCTGGAAAGACGACCACCTCGATGGAACCGGTCAGGTCTTCCATCTGAATTACAGCCATCTTGTCGTTCCGCTTGGTGCGCTTGATCTTGAGACTTTCCACAACGCCTGCGATCTTGACCTGGGCCTTGTCCTTGCTGGCGGGAAGGTCCTGAATCTGGCAGACGCCAAACCTGTTGATCTCGTCCTTGAAGCTGTCCAACGGATGCCCGGTGATGTAAAAGCCGAGGCCCTCCTTTTCCCGTCTCAGGCGCTCCGCCTTGGACCATTCCGGGATGTCCGGGAGGTCGACCAACCCGCCGGGCCCGTTTTGAAGACCCAGCGACCCGAAGATGGTAAGCTGGTTGGGGTTGTGGTTGGGTCCGCAGATCCGAAGGGCGTCGTCGAGCCCGGCAAAGAGCCGCGATCGGTATTCCCCGGTAAAATCAAAGGCCCCGCACTGGATCAGGCCTTCCAGGACCCGCCGGTTGACCTTGGCGCCGTCCACCCGCCTGCAGAACTCGAGAAGATCTGCAAATGGCCCGTGCCGCTCCCTCTCGTCGATTATCAGCTCTACGGC
The DNA here is from genome assembly GCA_021159525.1 of Deltaproteobacteria bacterium. Taxonomy (GTDB): domain Bacteria; phylum Desulfobacterota; class DSM-4660; order Desulfatiglandales; family Desulfatiglandaceae; genus AUK324. The sequence goes on from JAGHEC010000316.1 coordinate 2,286, forward strand.
CTTCATGCCTACATTCTTGACTGCGGCCAGGCCGAAGCGGATCTTTCCGTCCACTACGGAAAAGTCGGCTTGGCTCTCATTCACATCCGGGGGAAGGATCTCGATCCCCATGGCCCGGCATTCGGCGATGTTTTTGATGGTCTTGTCCTGGCTTCCCATATCCTGGGTCAAAAGCGCCGCCATGAACTGGACCGGGTAATGGGCCTTGAGATAGGCGGTCTGATAGGCGATCATGGCATAGGCTGCGGAATGGGACTTGTTGAACCCGTAGCCCCCGAACTTGTCGATGAGGCCGAAGAGCTTTTCGGCCATCTGCCGGGCCACTCCGTTTGCCACGGCCCCTTCCACGAACTTGGTCCTGTGCTTGGCCATCAATTCAGGTTTCTTCTTCCCCACGGCCTTGCGAAGCTCGTCCGCCTCTCCCATGGTGTACCCGGCCACGACCTGGGCGATCTTCATGACCTGTTCCTGATACAGGATAACGCCGTAGGTCTCCTTGAGGATCGGTTCAAGAGACGGCAGAAAATATTTGATCCTGCCGTTTCCATGCTTGCCGTTGATAAAGTCGTCGATCATGTTGCTCCCCAACGGACCCGGACGGTAGAGGGCCATGAGAGCAATCATGTCTTCAAAGACCTCGGGCCTGAGCCTCCGCAGGAGGTCTTTCATGCCTGAACTCTCCAACTGAAACACGCCGGTGGTCTTTCCTTCCGAGCAGAGCTGGTAAGGGGCTTTGTCCTGGAGGGAGATCTTGCCGAGATCGATGGTCTGACCTGTGGTCTTTTCAATGAGTTTGAGGGTCTCCTTAATCACTGTGAGGGTCTTGAGGCCCAGGAAATCGAATTTGATGAGGCCCAGCTTTTCAATCCGCTCCATGGTGTACTGGGCCATAATCTCACCCTTGTGGCCTCGGTAGAGGGGCAGGTAATCCACTAACGGGCGGTCTGCAATCACCACGCCGCAGGCATGGGTGGATGCATGCCGGGCCAGGCCCTCCAGGGCACGGGAAATCTCCAGGAGCTTTTTGCCCTGTCCGCCGGCCTCCTCCAGGCTCTTCAGTTCAGGCTCATTCCGGATGGCGTCATCCAGACGGACCCCCGGTCCTTCCGGGACCAACTTGGCAATCCGGTCCACCTCGCTCAGGGGAATGTTGAGACTGCGGCCTACATCCCGAATCACCGCGCGGGCCTTCATGGTTCCGAACGTGATGATCTGACTGACGTTTTCCCGGCCGTATTTTTCGGCCACATAGCGAATGACCTGATCCCGGCCGTTGATGCAGAAATCGATGTCGATATCCGGCATGCTGATCCGGGCGGGATTGAGGAACCGCTCAAAGAGAAGGCCGTATTTGATAGGATCGATATTGGTGATGTTTAGACAGTAAGCCGTCAGCGATCCGGCCGCAGATCCCCGGCCGGGACCGACGGCAATATCGTGTTGATGGGCGTATTCAATAAAATCCGTTACAATGAGAAAATAGCCGGCAAAACCCATTTTGAGTATTACCGAGAGTTCAAATTCCAGACGCTCCCGGTATTCGGTCCGGACTGCATCGGAAAGAGGTCCCTCTTCCGCCTCCTTTTCAACCAGTCGTTGCTTCAGTCCTTCCCTGGCCTTCTGTATCAGCATCTCGTCAAGGCCCTGCCCTGTTTCGGCCCGAAATACGGGGAACTTGTACTGACCGAAGCTCATCTCGAAGTTGCATCGCCGGGCCACCTCGACCGTGTTGTCAAGCGCGTCCTCGAACCCTTTCAGAGCCTCCTCCATTTCGGGCCGGGATTTGAAGTAAAATTCGTCTGAGGAAAACCTGAGCCTTTTTTCATCATCCACCGACTTGCCGGTCTGAATGCAGAGGAGCACGTCGTGGGCCTCTGCGTCCTCCCGATTCAGGTAATGGCAGTCGTTGGCGCCCACGAGCGGGATAGACAGATCGTTGGAGATCTCCCTCAGCATCCGGTTAACCCGTTTTTGGTCAGCAAGCTTGTTGGCCTGGACCTCGAGATAAAACCGCCCGTCAAAGATGGATGCCAGTTCCCGCGCCTTTTCCCGGGCCGCGTCCATGTGCCCGGCCAGGGCCAGGTAGGGCACGATTCCCTTGAGACACCCGGAGAGGGCGATGAGCCCGGCATTGTATTTGCGGAGGAGTTCCGTGTCCACCCGGGGATGATAATAAAAGCCTTCCAAGTGCCCGAGGGTGACCAGGGCGCTCAGGTTCCGGTACCCTTGCTCGTTTTGGACCAGGAGGGTCAGGTGGTGGGCTGTGGGACCCCCGCCCGGCGCAGGGGACCGGTCCCGCCGATCCCCTGGCGCGACGTAGACCTCGCACCCTATGATCGGCCTGATCCCCGCCTTCACGGCCTGATCGTAGAATTGGACTGCCCCGAACATGTTGCCGTGATCCGTGATGGCCACGCTTTCCATACCCAGTTCCCGGGCCTTTTCCAGCATGCGGTCGATCCGGATGGCCCCGTCCAGGAGACTGAACTCCGTATGCACATGGAGATGTACAAATCCTTTTTCTGACACGATGGCGCCTTTCTGGATTGCCGGATGGAGGATATCCGAGCCTGGATGCTCTTTGATATCCGGTGATATAGGACAAAAACGCCGCGGGTTGGGCGAGCGATTCTGAACTGCGCGAAAGTTTACCGTGTGAACACGCCCACCTGGGTGTAAAAAATTATGTAATAGCTCAATAAATAGGGGCAGGAGGCTTTTTCTGACGCGACTGCCGGGAGGGTGCCGTCTCTTCGTGACTTATCAGTGGGGGAAGCCGCAGCTCGACGAAGTCGAGAATGCGGAGGGCGCAAGCCTGCCCGCCATTGCCTTGTTACCGATGTTATTTCCTTCTGCC
>JAGHEC010000448.1 GCA_021159525.1 Deltaproteobacteria bacterium
GTATCGTAACGGCTCAACAACCCGGGGCAGGAGGGTTTTTCTGACGCGACTGCCGGGAGGGCGCCGTCTCTTCGTGACTTATCAGTGGGGGAAGCCGCAGCTCGACGAAGTCGAGAATGCGGAGGGGGCAAATGTCCCCCGCAGATAAGTCACTGAAGAGACCAGCCCGGAGGCCCGGAGCGGAAGAAAAATCCTCCTGCCCCGGCGGTACGTTCACTGTGCTTCCCCTAAATATTGAGCTGTTACGTCGTATCTGAATTGAAGCCGAATAAAAAAAGAGCGCCATGTCTAAGGAACGCATTCTTGTTATCGATAATGAAGAAGATATCCTGGAAGGGGATCTGCCGTGATCGACCACCTGTCATTTACCACCTCTCTCATTTCCATGGCCCACTGGGCCGTTGTGGTCGGCCTTTCCATCCGCGTCATTATGAGGCGTCTGCCGGTGGGCGTTTCCCTGGCCTGGCTTACCATCATTTTCAGTATCCCCTTAGTCGGGGCCATGGCCTATCTTTTCATCGGGGAAAACCGTCTGAGCCGGAAGTATCTGCACCGGGCCGCGGCTATCCATCAGGTTTACAGCGAGTGGCAGGAGGATCTCCGGAAACGGGCCTCTCTGACCGCTTCCACTGCTGATCCTGCCTTCTCCTCCCTCCAGCGTCATGCCCGGGCCCTGGTGGGGTTCCCGGTAATGGAGGGGAACCGGCTGCGGCTGATGCATGACTTCGAGACTGTCTTCACATCAATTATCTCGGATATTGATGGGGCCAGGCGCACCTGTCACCTGGAGTTCTACATCTGGGAGCCGGGGGGACTTGCGGATCAGGTGGGACAGGCTTTGATCCGGGCCGGGGGCCGGGGCGTGGCGGTCCGCGTCCTCGTAGACGCGATAGGGAGCAAGCAGTTTCTCAAGGGCCGGCTGGCCCGCGATCTACGGCATGCCGGGGTTCATGTGGCAGTATCCCTCCCTGTGGGCCCTTTGCAGGTCTTCACCACCCGGGCCGACCTTCGGAATCACCGCAAGATTATCGTCATCGACGGCGAAATCGCCTATACAGGGAGCCAGAACCTGGCGGATCCCCGGTTTTTCAAACAGGACAGAGGGGTGGGCCGCTGGATTGACGCCATGGTAAGAATAGAGGGACCGGTGGTGGAAGCCATGGCAGGGGTATTCATTGAGGGGTGGGAGATGGATACGGGCGAGGGTCTGGAAGAACCGGAGATTGCGAGCGATGTAGGCCCGCTGAACCAGAGGGGGAGGACGGATGTTCAGGTGGTCCCTTCAGGACCCGGATCCAGGGCTGACGCCATCCGTCAGCTGCTCCTGAGCGCCATCTATTCGGCCCGAAAGGAGTTGGTGATCACCACCCCTTATTTCGTGCCGGATGATACGGTCTATACGGCCCTGATCTCCGCTGCCCATCGGGGAGTGTCGGTTATCCTGGTGGTTCCGGAGAAGGTCGATTCCCGGCTCGCCCACTACGCCAGCCAGTCGCTCTACCACGATCTCCTTTCTTCAGGGGTGCGGGTGGCCAGGTTCAGAGGGGGGCTGCTGCACACCAAATCGGTGACTGTGGACGGGGAATTTTGCATATTCGGGTCCGTGAATCTGGATATGCGCAGTCTCTGGCTTGATTTCGAGATATCCCTGTTTGTCTATGATCGTGATTTTACCGAGCAGGTGCGGGCCATGCAGGAGGGGTACCTGATGGATGCCGGCATCCTGGATTTAAAGGAATGGCAGGCCCGTCCTGCGATCCACAGATTCCTGGAAAACACAGCCCACTTGGTAGGTCCTCTCCTATGAGCAGGAATCAGTCTTAGCGTCCCCAACCCGGAAAACAGGATGAGCCAGGTTAGAACCTTTATCCGGCAGAACCGCCTTCTGCGTCGGGGCCCTGATCCAGGATTCGGAGGCCCACGAGATAATGCCCCTTGAACCGGCCCTCTTCCAGCCGGGTGACATGCCGGATCTCTGTCTTAAGATGCCTTGAGCCAAGGGATGAATTTGCTGGATTGTATTTCATCTCCAACACATTCCCTGTCCTCAACCGCTTCAGTGCAGCAGAGTCCTCCTTGATCAGGATGCCCATGCCTGAGGGGGACAGATCCCGGACCCTGAATTGATACACAGGAAGGTGCTGGTTAACGGAAAATTCCACGCTGTAGTAGTCTTCGACTAACTCGCGGGTTTCAGCCCGCTTATCGGGGCTCAATCCCCTTTCCTCGAGTTGATTCATATGAACACGTCTCCTGATTATACCCTCCGACCATATCCCGGCGCGTTTTGGCCGGAATTTTTCGGCCCAGCTTCAGGGTTTCGGATCTGATTTCTCTAACTTATCTATTCTGGGCTATTTTTTTCTGAAAGTCCAAGGCTTTTTCCGAAATATAACAGCTCAATAAATAGGCGCAGAAGGGTTTTCTGACGCGACTGCCGGGAGGGCGCCGTGTCTTCTTCGCTCGCTTCGCTCCACTCAGACCGCACAGTTCGGGCGGGTCCCCGGTTTCATGACTTGCCAGTGGGGGAAGCCGCTGAAATAACCCATGCGGCACATAAGTCCCTGCAAGAACGGCGGACTCAAGAGTGAAAGAGTTGCATCCTACGGGATTGTATTATATAAATCCCGTCAGACCGAAATTTGTGAATCTGGTAACCGTTCACGGGGTCTTGAGATCTCCCTGATACACTGATATGAGAAAATCGCATCAGCTCAATAATTGGGGGGATAACAGCGACCGTACCACCGGGGCAGAAGAATTTTTCTTCCGCTCCGGGCCTCCGGGCTGGTCTCTTCAGTGACTTATCTGCGGGGGACACCCGCCTGCCAAGGCCAATTGAGCGTTCTTGCCAAGACTTTCGTCCCGTGGATCTGCGATGGCAGAA
>JAGHEC010000310.1 GCA_021159525.1 Deltaproteobacteria bacterium
GTCCGAGCAAAGCGAGGACAAACCGGGGACCCATCCGAAGGATGGGGAGTCCGAGCAAAGCGAGGACAAACCGGGGACCCATCCGAAGGATGGGGAGTCCGACCAAAGCGAGGACAAACCGGGGACCCATCCGAAGGGTGGGGCCTGAGTCGAGCGAAGCGAGCGAAGAAGAGACGGCGCCCTCCCGGCAGTCGCGTCAGAAAAACTCTTCTGCCCCTGTTTATCGGGCTATTACATTTTTTTCTTGTCAGGAGCAGGAATAAATCCCCTACTCTGATCCTGCAACCAGGGAGATTCGTTCCAGGGCTTCTTGTTATTGGGTCGACACGCTGTTGCACAGTAAAGAAGATAACCCGTCACTGCTTCACGACCGGGCAGCGGCTCAAGTGCCCCGCCCCGTGATCAATCATTTCGGGGAACCGGACCTTGCAGGCATCAACGGCCGTCGGACACCTGGGATGGAACGGGCACCCGGAGGGTTTGTAAGCGGGGTTGGGTACCGTACCCGGGATGCTGTGGAGTTGCTCGCCCCGTCTGGACCGGGACGGAAGGGAGGCCAAAAGCCCTTTGGTATAAGGATGTCCGGGGCTGCTGAAGATCTCTTCAGTGGTCCCCTGCTCCACTATGATGCCGGCATACATCACATAAACCCGGTCCGCGATATTGGCCACCACCCCGAGATCGTGGGTGATGTACAGGACGGACATCTCCGAGGATTCCTGAATGGACTGCATGAGATTCAGGATCTGGGCCTGGACCGTCACGTCCAGGGCCGTGGTCGGCTCATCGGCAATCACCAGATCCGGGCCGCATGCCAGGGCCATAGCGATCATGACGCGCTGCCTCTGGCCCCCGCTCAACTGGTGGGGGTAATCTTTGAGCCGCTCTTCGGGCGAAGGGATTCCCACATCCCTGAGGAGTCGGATGCATCGCCGGTTGAGCTCATCCGGGCTTACGGGTTCGTGGACCAGGATGGCCTCCCGGATCTGGTCCCCAATGGTAAAAACCGGATTCAGGGAGGTGAGCGGTTCCTGAAAGACCATGGCGATCTGTTTTCCCCGTATCTTCCGCATTTCAGGCTCGGTCAGGCCCAAGAGGTCGGTCCCCTTGAAGAGCACCCTGCCGGCCATGACCTCTCCGGGCGGTTTTGGGATAAGGTCCAGGATGGTCAGGGCTGATACTGTCTTGCCGCATCCGGATTCCCCTACCAGACAGACGGTCTCTCCTTTTCGAATATCGAAGCTGACCCCGTCCACAGCCCGCGCCACCGTATCCCGACCCCGGAAATAGACCTTTAGGTCCCGGACAGAAAGGAGATGTTGTTTCACCGCTTTTTATCCCCTTTCCCTCAGCTTGGGGTTCATGGCGTCGCGCAGGCCCTCGCCGAAGAGATTGAAGCAGAGGACCACGATCAGGATGGCCACGCCCGGAATAAAGGTAAGCCACGGCGCGTCAAAGATAAACCCCTTGCCGTCGGATAAGATATTCCCCCAGGTGGCGTGCGGGGGCGGGACCCCAAAGCCTAAGAAACTGAGTCCCGCCTCGGTCAGGATGGCGGTGGCAATGCCAATGGTGGCCGACACCAGGACCGGGGCCACGGCATTGGGCATCATGTGGCGGAAGATGATCCGGAAATTGCCCACACCCAGGGCCTTGGCAGCAGTCACAAAATCCTGCTCCCTCAGGGAGAGAAACTCGGCCCGCACAAACCGCGCCGTCCCCATCCAGCTTGTGAGCCCGATCACGATCATAATATTGTACATGCTGGCAGGGACCAGGGCCACCACCGTGAGGATCAGGAAAAAGCTCGGGAAGCAGAGCATGATGTCTACCATCCGCATGATCACGGTGTCAACAGATATGGCCCTCATGCGAAAGATGCCCCTGCGCTGGGCCTGGCCGGTCCGGGTTCTTGCAAAAAGACAAACCGCCGTATAGATAAAACCCGCGGCCATGCATGCCGCACCCGTACCTATCCATCCCATGAAAAGGAATATTGCCCCGGCCGACAGGACCAGGATCGCCAGGATATGATCCAGACAGATGCTTTCGTGCCCGAAATACCCCGCGATCCCTCCCATGAATACGCCCACCAGGACCGATATGCCCACGGCCACAAAGCCCACGGTGAGCGAGACCCAGGCCCCCTGAAGCATGCGTGAAAACACATCCCTTCCCAGGTTGTCGGTTCCGAAGAGATATATGCCCAAGGTGGGGACCTGTGCCGGTTGCAATGCCTTTAGATGGGGCCGAGTAAAGGGCGGGAGGAGTTTTTCCTGAAGCCTCACCATGGCCGGATCAAAGACGGGGTTTTGGCCTGAGGTCAGGATGACCCCGCTCACCGCAGTCAGCAAAAACAGGACAAAGATGACCAGCCCTATGACGGCCAGCCGGTTTTCCCTGAAGAGCGCCCACAGCTCATGCAGACGCGTCTTTTTGGGGGCTGACAGGGCCTCCAGGGCTTGTTGGGTATCCGTAATTGGGTACTGGGTATTGCGCATTGTTGCCGGCCCCTGATTGCTCCTTACCGGAATTAGTTGGGTTTATTGAGTTCGTTGAGTTTATCGGGTTTCTTACTGCGACAATCGCCATGCGCTCGCCTCACGCCGCGCGCCTTCAGAGCCTGATCCTCGGATCTACCACGAGATAAAGGAGGTCGGATACAAATGTGCCGGCCAGTACCAGGACCGCGGAGATAAAATTGACGGTCAGGATAATGGGATAATCCCTGGCCAGTATGGCCTCGTAGGCCATCCTCCCCATGCCTGGCCAGGAAAAAATGGATTCTATAATGACAGACCCGCCGATAAGACCGGGCAGGATCAATCCAAACATGGTCACAAACGGAAGCAGGGCGTTTCTCAGTGCATGTTTATAATGGACCACGTCGGGCGGGAGACCCTTGGCTTTAGCGGTTCTCACATAGTCCTGTCCTTCCACCTCCAGCATCTGGCTCCGCACATATCGCGAGAGGACCGCGATCCCCCCTGTAGCCCCCAGGATGGAGGGGATCAGGAGATGCCACACCCGGTCCATGAGCATGCACCCCCAGGAGGATGTGTCCAGGCCGAAGGTCTCCATGCCAATGACCGGCACATGGAGGGTGGTAACCACCAGTATGATCAGGATATAGGCAAAGAAAAAGCCGGGAATAGAGATAAGGAGATATGCCAGAAAGGTAACGCTCCGGTCGTAGAGGCCTCCCCTGTAAATAGCCGACCGGATCCCCACTGGAAAGGACAGAGTCCATGTAAGCAGGGTTCCAACCACAAACAGGGGAAGGCTGTTTAAAAACCGTTCCCATATTTTGGCAAGGACCGACCGGTTGTCTTTCCACGAGACGATCCTTCCGGTAAAGAGGTCTTTATAGAAATGAATGTACTGGGCATAAAGGGGCTCATTCAGATGAAATTCCTGCCTGAACCGTTCCAGCATCTCGGGCGTGAACTTGGGATTCAAGGGATCCACCTGGCTGGGTTCTCCGGGTGCCAGATGGATGATGAGAAAGGAAACGACAGACACAAAAAAGAGGGTTATCGTCTTCTGTATGATGCTCCGGGCAATAAATGACAACATTTTCGCCTCATGCCTTACCGGTTGTCGGTCCAAGCCAAAGGCCTCAGGCCTGATACAAATGTCTGGCGATCAACGCTCACTCCTCTGAAAATTGCGGCATCTCAGCCAGTTTTATCCACTTATTGAAATGGAAAGTGTAGTCGCCGGTTTTTGTGGGCGTGATTTTCTTGTACAGCATAAGCCCGTTCTGCTCCAGATCCTTGATCACAATCCGTCGATCCAGAACCGCAGTCCATTTCCCTACATAAAGAAAGGTGCAGGGCTGCTCCTGTGCGATCAGCCGATGGAGCTCGTGGCAGTAGGCCACCTGTTTTGCGTGATCGTATTCCTGCCGGATCTTGATAATAAGTTCGTCGGCTTTAAGGTTCTGGAACCCCACAAAATTAAGCTGATGGGGGTGGGTCTGGCTCGAGTGCCATATCTGATATAAATCCGGCTCGATCCCCATGACCCAGCCCAGGACCAGAGCGTCGAAATCCAGCTTGTTGACCCGTTCCTGGATGAAAACCGACCATTCCAGAACATCGGTACGGACGTCGATGCCGATCTGTTTCCAGGCATCCTGGGCAATGGCCAAGATCGCCTTTCGGATGTCGTTGCCGCTGTTGGTGATCAGGGTAAACTCCAGCCGTTTCCCGTCCTTTTCCATCCAGCCGTCTTCATTGCGCTTCCACCCGGCCTGATTTAAGAGCTCCACAGCCCCTTCGGGGTCATAGGGAAGCGGGGGGATACGGTGATCATAGTAATCGGTTTGCACTGCAAACGGGCCGGTAATCCTTTCGCCCTGGTGGTAGAGCACATATGAAATGATATGATCCACGTTGATGGCCATGCCCAGGGCCCTTCGCACCCGCACGTCGTCAAAGGGGGCCCGGCGCAGATTGTAGCCGATATAGGTATACCCAAAGGATGTTCCGGAAAAGCATTGGAATCTGGGATCCTTTTCCAGCCGTTTCACCTGATGGGGCTGCACCTGATAGCTGTCCAGGGTCCCGGAGTAGAACTCCATCTCCTGGGTAAGAAGGTCGGGGATGATGCGCATCACATACCGGTGATAGTTGGGCGGGCCTTCCCAGTAGCCGTTGAACCGTTTAAGCAAGATGAATTGATCCGATTCCCATCTGTCAAATTGGAAGGGGCCGCATCCTACCGGATGGCGGTCAAACCGGCTCTGGCGCATGGTAAACGTGTCAGGATCCCTGCCCAGCATCCGGGCCTCTTTGCGAAGGGCCTCACGGTTCAGGAGGTGCTTTGGGAGGATTCCCATGCCCCATGTGGCCAGGGCCGGGCTGTAAAGGCGCTTGTAAACAATGCGGAGAGTCAGGGGATCCACGACCTCCACTGTTTTTACCGGTTCATAATCCGAGACCCTGGGCGACAGGTTGGCCGGGTCCATGACAGCCTGGTAGGTAAACCGGACGTCCTCCGCGGTCAGGATGCGGCCGTCGTGAAATCGCACGTCGGGTCTCAGATGAAAGACGATCACCGGATTATGTTCCGTAACAGGGAGGAGTTCGCCGGCCCACCGGGCCAAGAGCTGCCTGTCCACAGAAGGATCGGCCCTGACAAAAGGCACAGGATCAAAGGAGGTGAAATAGTCCTCTCCCAGGAGCCTTGAAAGATTCGTGAAAAGGTCCTGATTTATCTCGGCCAGCGTCATCTTTATACGCGCGGGGGCCTGGATGTGCACCCTGATTTTCCGGACCGGTTGATTGCCGCTGGGGGATTTCAGGGCCTTTACCACACTGCGTTCCTCGGGCGGAATCAGTACGATCTTCTGGATCCGTCTCAGGGTCTCCCGGACTTCAGGGGGCAGAGAATCAGCCTTTTTTTTGGCTGTTTCGATAAATTGAACGATCCCGGGGCCGTCGACAAAGCCTGCTGCAGGGACCGGGGCTCCGGAATTTACGTAGAAATAGGCCTCCTCAAAGATGTCCCAGGATCGGGCCACCCGGCCCCGGAATCGAAGTTCCTCATCCCTGTCCAAAAGACCCTCAAATACCAGGGACTCAATCTGGCTGCTCGTGGAATTGGAGGAAATAATGGGATTCAAAGAGGTGGCATCCCCTAAGGAAGGTGTGATATACTGATAAAGACGATCAGGATTTCCCGTTGTCTGCTCTTCATAGGTGGGCACCCACAGATACGACTGAAACAAGAACACCATGACGAGCATGGGCATGAGGATGAGAAACCGTTTTGTGACCATAGGAAATCAAGGAAATTAAAGGGGTTCAATCATTTCAGAACGTGTGACACCATAGGGAATGTCGGGCCTCGCGTCAAGGGAAAAGCATGGATGAGGCTCAGGACGCAGGCGTAAGGCGTGAGCGAGAAGATCCTGTTTCGCCGGATCGGCCTTTTGTGATAATTCCTGGTGGCCACGGCCCTCTTTCCAGCATCAGGTCTGAGCGATGTTGTGACCGCTGAGGTCATCACCGTGGATGGGGGGTTCATGATCTGATCAAAGACCTCACAAACTGCTTGAGATTTGGGATTAAATCCTTTATTGAAAGTGTTGCCAGCTCGTCTGGCGCGTTAAGGGCAAGGTCATGCGCGTATGAAGCCCGACCGTGTCTACACAATCTATCTCTGGCAAGGAGAATCAAGCTCATGGTCCAAGAAAAAAGGGTAAAGGATATAATGGCGCCCATTGAGGAGTACAACAAGGTGGATGTGGATGCCCAGTTTTGTGATGTCCTAAGCATCCTGAGGAAAAATTACGAAAACATTGAGACAGGACAAGCCGACAGACGTCTTCACAGGACCCTCTTTGTGACAGACGCGGGAAAGCATATCGTGGGCAAAATATCCATGTACGATGTCATCCGGGGCCTGGTGCCCGAATCTGCCAAGTCGCCCGAGGTCTCAAAGGCCTATCACGGGATGCTGTCATCGCGGGCGCTGCAGGTGGCCAAAGATGTGAGTGAAGTCCAGGAACACTACAGGTGGCTTCAAAACACTTTTGCGGATCTGGTAAAGCAGGAGTCGCGCAAGAAAATTAGAGAGATCATGACACCGGTGCACAAATCGGTTCTTCAAGAAGACGATCTCATCAACCAGGCCATTTATGTGATCTTTAAGGAGGATGTTCGTCAGCAGGTCATCTATAGAGAGGAAAAGGCGGTAGGCGTAATCAATCTGAATGTATTGTTCGCCGAGCTCCTCGACACCGTTGGACCGAAATGCCAGATCTTTTGGTAAAACAGGAGCTTGAAAGGCTTTACCACTTTTACAATTCACGCCGGTGGGTCCACCCTGATCCGCTTGAATTTCTCTATGCCTACCCGAATCTGGAAGATCGGGAGGCGGCCGGGCTGATTGCATCGTCTTTGGCCTATGGCCGGGTAACCCAGATTCTCAAGAGTGTCTCCACGGTCCTGGAACGGCTCGGGCCTTCCCCTGCCGCCTTTCTGACATCAGCACCAGACGCCTTCCTGTCAGATATATTCGCTGATTTCAGACACCGTTTTACCTCGGGTCAGGAGATCGCTCTCCTGCTTGTGGGGATAAAGCGCGTGCTAAAGCGCGACGGATCACTGGGCCGCTGTTTTCGCAATGCCTGCCGTGCGGATGACGGGACCATCCTGCCCGGTCTTATCCTCTTTGTTGATGAATTGTCAGCCCCCTTTGCAAGTCGTACCAACTCGCTCCTGCCCAGACCCCAAAAGGGGAGCGCCTGCAAACGGCTGAATCTCTTCCTCCGCTGGATGGTGCGACAGGACAGGGTGGATCCGGGGGGATGGGACTGGGTGAATCCTTGCAAACTGATTGTTCCGCTGGACACCCATATGCACCGGATCGCCATGGGACTGGGCTTTACAAAAAGTCGGTACGCCACCATTAAAACGGCACTCGAGGTCACGCGCGCCTTCATCCAGATCCATCCCCATGATCCGGTCCGGTACGATTTCTCCCTGACGCGCACTGCAATTCGCAATAACGGCCAAAAAATTCCTTGACTTCCTTATCGTCTATATATTATTGTCAAAAAAATGAATGAAAGTTCATTCATATAAACAACCCTGACCCGAAATCCCTCCGGACCTTAGTATTCCTTGCACCGGGGGCAGCATCCGAACGAGTGTCGCCGTTGGTTCTTAAGGCAAATGGCTCCCGCCTGCACCCGGGGGGGGACCTGGGCCAAATGGAGGCGCTCTAATCCAACTGACTGATCAAGGAGGTGTCTATGGAGAAGAAAATAAAAAAGGCCGGAGTCATCGGCGCCGGAGTGATGGGGGCCACCATTGCCGCACAACTGGCCAATGTGGGCATCGAGACCGTGCTTCTCGATATCGTACCGCCCGAACTCACGCAGGACGATGAGAAAAAAGGGCTTACCCGGGAGAGTAAGGCCTTTCGAAACAAATTCGCCCAAAACGGGGTGGCAGGCGCCTTGAAGTCAAAACCCGCATCCTTCTACATCCCGGAAAACGCCAAGCTCATCTCCGTCGGCAACCTGGAGGACGACCTGGCGCGTCTGAAAGAGGTGGACTGGATCATTGAAGTGGTAGTGGAACGCCTCGATATCAAGCAGAGCGTATTTGAAAAGATCGAAACCGTGCTCAACCCGGAGACCATCATCAGCTCCAATACCTCGGGCATACCTGCCAAGGAAATGTGCGAGGGCCGCTCCGAGGCCTTCCGCAAACATTTTGCCATTACCCACTTTTTCAACCCCCCCCGGTACATGAAGCTCCTGGAGATTGTGCCTGGCCCCGATACCCTCCCCGGGGTGGTGGAGATCCTGGCCGAAACCTGTGAGAAACTGGTGGGCAAGGGGATCGTATACGCCAAGGACACCCCCAACTTCGTGGCCAACCGCATCGGGACATTCAGCATGTTTTCGATCATCAAGAACATGATAGAGCTGGGACTCTCCATCGAGGCAGTGGACAAACTCACCGGACCTGTGGTGGGCAACCCCAAAAGCGCCTCCTTCAGAACCGCAGATCTGGTGGGGCTGGATACCCTCCTGCATGTGGCGGACAATGTTTACAACGGCGCCCCTGACGATGAAAAGCGCGAGACATTCAAGGCCCCGGAATTTATTTCCAAGATGCTGGAGAAAAAGCTCCTGGGCGACAAGACCGGGGAAGGCTTTTACAAAAAGACCAAAGACGCTGAAGGGAAAAAGGTAATCCTCTCTTTGGATTACAATACCCTTGAGTATACGCCCCAGGAAAAGCTCTCATTCGCCTCCCTGGAGGCCGCGAAGGCCCTCCCCGGGACCGGAGCAAAGATCAAATCCCTCTTCTACGCCAAGGACAAGGCCGGCGAATTCACCTTCAGGACCCTGAGCGAGACCCTTATTTATTCGGCCAACCGGATCCCTGAGATCGCCGACGATATCATCAATGTGGATAATGCCATGAAGTGGGGGTTTGCCCGCAAACTGGGACCGTTCGAGGCATGGGACGCCATCGGCGTGGAAAAATCCGTAGCCCGGATGAAAGAGGCCGGTTACGAGGTCCCGGCCTGGGTGGAGGAGATGCTGGCCTCGGGCAAGACCTCCTTTTACAAGGAGGAGGCAGGCAAGCGCTATTACTATGACATAGCAGCCAAAGATTACCGGGAGATCCCGGTCAAACCGGGGATTATCCTGCTGCCGTCTCTCAAGCAACAGAAAAAAGAAGTGGCGTCCAACACAGGGGCCTCCATCATCGACCTGGGCGACGGTGTAGCCTGCCTGGAATTCCACGCCAAGATGAATGCCATCGGCGAGGACATCATCGCCATGATCCACAAATCCGCTGACATTGTGACCAAGGATTTCGACGGCATGATCATTGCCAACCACGCTGATAATTTCTCAGTGGGCGCCAACCTGGCCATGATTCTGTTTGCAGCCCAGGAAGAGGAATGGGATGATTTGGACTGGGCCATCAAGGCCCTTCAGGACGCCCTCATGCGGCTCAAGTATCTGGGCAAGCCGGTGGTGGCGGCCCCCGCAGGAATGGCCCTGGGGGGGGGATGCGAGGTCTGCCTGGCAGCCGACAGGGTGCGGTTTGCGGCCGAGACCTACATGGGACTGGTGGAAGTAGGTGTCGGGGTAATCCCGGCCGGCGGCGGATGCAAGGAACTCTTGATCCGCAATACAGAACACCTCTTCGAAATTCAGAGGGGTGGAATCTACCCCAAGCAGATCGAGATGATGCCCTTCATTGCCCGGGCCTTTGAGACCATTGCCATGGCCAAGGTGGCCACCTCCGGACCCGAGGCGGTCAAGCTGGGCTATCTGAGAACCACCGACAAAATGACCGTTAACCGGGACTACCTTATGGAGGACGCCAAGCAGACCGTGCTCGCCATGAATATGGAAGGGTACGTCCCCCCAAGGCCCAAAGACGAAATCCGGGTGCCGGGGGAGAATACATTTGCCATGATCAAGCTGGCCCTCTGGACCATGCATGAATCCGGGTACATCACGGATCACGATGTGACCGTCTCCACCAAGCTGGCATATGTCCTGTGCGGCGGGAATGTCCTGGCCGACACGAAGGTAAGCGAGCAGTATCTGCTCGATCTGGAGAGGGAGGCCTTTCTGAGCCTCTGCGGCGACCCCAAGACCCAGGCCAGGATGCAGCACATGCTGACCACGGGCAAACCGCTCAGGAACTGAGATATGCCGCTGATGGATTCGTTCCTTGCATTACCAAACGCAAGTGAACCCCCGCGCGACCATTCAACTGTTTGATGACATACAGAGGGAGGATAATATGATGAGAGAAGCCGTAATTGTTGCCGCCTGCAGAACAGCGGTTGGAAAGGCCCCTCGAGGTATATTGAAAGACACCCGGCCCGAGGCCATGGGATGCGCTGTTCTGAGCGATCTCCTGAAGCGGGCCGGAGATCTGGATCCCATCCTGATTGACGATGTGATTATCGGATGCACCTTTCCGGAGGCGACACAGGGCCTCAACCTGGGAAGGGTCCTGGTCATGTCCATGCACTGGCCAGATCGAATCCCCGGCATGACCGTCAATCGGTTCTGCTCTTCCGGACTCCAGTCCATTGCCATCGGCGCTGAAAAGATCATGTGCGGATATGCGGATGTGGTGATCGCCGGGGGCGTGGAAAGCATGAGCCAGATACCCATGGGCGGGAGCATGATGTATCCCAACCCGGCGCTTGTGGACACGCGGCCCGGGGCCTTCACAGGCATGGGACTCACTGCGGAGAATGTGGCCGAACGGTTCAAGATCAGCCGGGAAGAACAGGATGAATTCGGGGCCAGGAGCCAGCAGAAGGCCGAGGCCGCCATCAAGGCCGGCAAATTCAAGAGCCAGATTGTACCCCTGACCGTGAAACGACAGAAGCAACTGCCCAACGGTCATTTTGAATTTGAGGAATTTATTTTTGACACGGACGAAGGCATGCGGCCGGGCACGACCAAAGAAAGCATTTCCAAGATCCGGCCCGCATTTAAAGCAAATGGGACCGTCACAGCAGGCAACTCGTCCCAGACCAGCGACGCGGCCGCAGGTGTAGTCCTCATGTCCAAGGAAAAGGCCAAGGAGCTGGGTCTGAAGCCCATGGCCACATTCAGGTGGCATGCAGTGGAAGGATGCGAGCCCGAATATATGGGGGT
The DNA here is from genome assembly GCA_021159525.1 of Deltaproteobacteria bacterium. Taxonomy (GTDB): domain Bacteria; phylum Desulfobacterota; class DSM-4660; order Desulfatiglandales; family Desulfatiglandaceae; genus AUK324. The sequence goes on from JAGHEC010000310.1 coordinate 11,168, forward strand.
CGGTCCGGCCGTGGCCATCCCCAAGGTCCTCAAGATATCCGGCATGAGTCTCGATCAGATGGAGCTGATCGAGTTAAACGAGGCCTTTGCAGCCCAGGCGATTTACTGCATCAGAAAGCTGGGCATCAACGAAGAGATCACCAATGTGAACGGCGGGGCCATTGCCCTGGGGCACCCCCTGGGGTGCACCGGATCAAAGCTGACCACCCAGTTGATCTATGAGATGCAGGAGCGGAAGCTGCGATGGGGTCTGGTATCCATGTGCATCGGTTTTGGCATGGGCGCCGCCGCCATCTTGGAGATTGAAGACTATTAAGGTTCGCGATTGATGATTGAAGTTCTGCGGTTATCAGGAGGCCGATGCAGAGATTCAGGCTTGGAACAGTCCTGAGGATGATTGACTGAGTTCAAATAGAGAAAGGAGAAATATAACATGGGAGATAACAAGATTTTTGCAGGGGGGGAGTTTCTGATAACGGACGCAGCCCCTGAGGAGGTGTTTACCCCTGAGGATTTTACCGATGAACACAAGATGATTCTGGATACGGCCAAAGGCTTTATTGAGAAAGAAATCCAGCCCAATATCGAAAAACTGGATGAGAAAGATCATGACTTGGTCCTCTCCCTGCTGGCCAAGGCCGGGGAGCTGGGTCTTTTGGGAACCGATGTCCCCGAGGAATACGGTGGACTGGGCCTTGACAAGGTGAGCACCACACTGGTGGCCGAGGCCATGGGCACGGCCGCTTCTTTTGGGGTGGTGTACGGGGCCCATACCGGGATCGGGACCCTTCCGATCGTTTATTTCGGCAATGACGAACAAAAAAAGAAATATCTCCCCAAACTGGCCTCCGGGGAATGGTGCGGGGCCTACTGCCTGACCGAGCCGGGCGCAGGCACGGACGCCCTTAACGCCAAGACAAAGGCAGTCCTCTCCGAAGACGGAAAATACTATATCCTGAACGGCGAAAAGATGTTTATCACCAATGCGGGATGGGCAAGCACCTTCATCGTGTATGCCAAAGTGAACGGCGAGCAGTTTACCGGCTTTATTGTGGAAAAGGATTTTCCGGGTGTGTCCACGGGCAAGGAAGAGAAAAAGATGGGGATGCACGGATCTTCCACCCGGCCGGTCATCCTTGAAGATGCCCGGGTGCCGGTGGAAAACGTCCTCTTTGAGGTGGGAAAAGGACACAAGATTGCCTTTAACATCCTCGATATCGGCCGATGGAAACTGGGGGCCTCCGCGGTCGGCGGGTGCAAGGCCTGCATCACAGAGGCAGTGAAATATGCCAATGGCCGCATTCAGTTCAAGGTTCCCATCAGCTCCTTCGGCATGATCAAGACCAAGCTGGCCAATATGGCTGTCAAGACCTATATGAGCGACAGCATGATGTACCGTCTGGCCGGCATGTTCGACAACAAGCTGGATCTTCTGGATGCAGAGGCCAAGAAAAGCGGGGCCGAGAACGCCAAGGCCATCGAGGAATATGCGGCCGAATGTTCCATCACCAAGGTCTATGGCTCCGAGGCCCTCGACTACTGCGTGGACGAGTATGTTCAGATCCTGGGCGGTTATGGCTTCTGTGCAGAATACCCGGCCGAGCGCTATTACAGGGATTCGAGGATCAACAGGATCTGGGAAGGCACCAATGAGATCAACCGGCTCCTGGTTCCAGGAACCATGATGCGCAGGGCCCTTCAGGGGCGGCTCAATCTCCTTCCCGCGGCCCAGGCAATTGCCGGCGAACTCATGAGTTATTCCCCCCTGTCGGTCCAGCTTCCGGATACGCCCTTGGCCCTACAGGAGCACATGGTCCGCATGAGCAAGAAGATCGCCCTCATGGCGGCCGGGGCGGCAGCCCAGAAATTCGGGCAAAACCTGGTCAAAGAACAGGAGATCCTGGCCAATATCGCCGAGATCGTCATTGAGATCTTTGCCATGGAAAGCGGTCTCTTGCGGACCCAGAAGATAATTGCCAAAGATGGCGAGGAAAAGGCCAAATATCAGATCGAGGCGGTCAAGGTCTATGTCGATGAGATGATCCCCCGGATAGAGCTGTGGGCAAAGCAGAGCATCGCCTATATGGAAGAGGGCGATATGCTCAAGACCCAGCTTGCCGGGATCAAGAAACTGGCCCGGTACCAGCCCATCAACAGCATCAGGCTCAAGCAGTCCATCGCCAACAGGATAATCGATCTGGAGGCCTATCCGTTTTAATTGATGATTGGCAATTGACGATCTTGGGTCCGCGGTTTATAATATGTATTGTTATGTGATAAGAAAAGAGGGTCTGCGAGGCAGGTCCTCTTTTTCATTCTGACAGCGAATGTGTAAGGCATAGGGTATCAGCTCAATGATTAGGGGGATAACAGCGAACGTACCACAGGGGCGGAGGGTTTTTCTTGCGCCCTCCCGGCAATCGCGTCAGAAAAACCCTACTGCCAAGGGTTATTGAGCTGTTACGTGAGGCGGACAATCCCAGATTTGACCAAAAATCACCCGTGAACGGTTACCAATAAACAGTATACAACAATCAGCATCGAGGTTCTCCAGGTAGTGGAAAAGATTCAAAAACTGAGAAATATCGGCATCAGCGCCCATATCGATTCGGGCAAGACCACGCTTACGGAGAGGATCCTCTATTATACCAAGCGGATCTTCGCCATTCACGAGGTCAAGGGCAAAGACGGGGTGGGGGCCACGATGGACTCCATGGAGCTGGAAAGGGAGCGGGGCATCACCATCGCCTCGGCTGCCACCCACTGCGAATGGAAAGGCCATCGGATCAACATCATTGACACGCCGGGCCACGTGGATTTCACCATTGAGGTGGAGCGCGCCCTGAGGGTCATGGACGGGGCAGTCCTTATCCTCTGCTCGGTGGGAGGGGTCCAATCCCAGTCCATTACCGTGGACCGCCAGATGAATCGGTACAAGGTCCCCCGCATCGCCTTTATCAACAAATGTGACCGCTCAGGGGCCGATCCCTGCAAGGTGGCGGACCAATTGCGGCAGAAGTTGAATCATAACGCGGTCCTGATGCAGATCCCCATCGGTCTCGAGGCCCAATTGTCCGGGCTGGTGGATCTCGTGTCCATGAAAGCCCTTTATTTTCAGGGCCCCCACGGCGATGAGGTAAGGATCGGAGAGATACCCGGCCACCTGATGAAGGAGGCCCTGGCCAGGCGGGAAGAGCTGCTGGATGCGGCTTCGATGTTCTCAGACGATCTCATGGAGGCCATTTTCGAGGAGCGCGTGACCCAGGATCTGATCCACGAGGCGGTTCGCAAGGGCGCTGTTTCGCGTATGTTGACCCCTGTATTCTTAGGCTCAGCATACAAGAACATCGGGGTCCAACCCGTGCTTGACGGCGTGACCAGGTATCTCCCTTCCCCCGCGGAGATCGAAAACAAGGCCTTCGACCTGGACAGGGACGAGGCTGAAGTCCCCCTGAAATCGGATCCCTTGCTCCCTGTGGTAGCCCTGGCCTTCAAGCTGGAGGTGACGCCGTACGGGCAGTTGAGCTACCTCAGGCTCTACCAGGGATCGCTCAAAAAAGGGGATGAACTGGTCATCACCCGCACAGGGAAAAAGATCAAGGTAGGGCGTCTGGTGAGGATGCACGCGGATCAGATGGAAGAACTGACCGAGGCCAGCGCAGGCGACATCATCGCCCTCTTCGGCGTGGACTGTTATTCCGGAGACACCTTTACCGACGGCAGTCTCAATTACAGCATGTCCTCCATGTTCGTGCCTGCACCGGTCATCTCACTGTCCATCACGCCCCAAGACAACAAGTCCCAGAACAATATGTCAAAGGCCCTCAACCGGTTTGTGCGAGAGGACCCCACTTTCAAATCTTACGTGGACGAGGAATCAGGAGAAACCATCATCTCAGGGATGGGAGAACTCCACCTGGAGGTCTATGTGGAGAGGATGAAGCGGGAATTTGGCGCCAATGTGACCACCGGCATACCCAGGGTGGCCTACCGGGAGGCCATCACACGGCGGGCCGAATTTGACTATACCCACAAGAAACAGACCGGCGGCTCAGGCCAGTACGGGAGGGTGGCGGGCTTTATGGCGCCCTCTGAAGATGGGAGCTATTTATTCGACAACCAGGTCAAAGGGGGGTCGATTCCCACCGAATTCATCCCTGCAGTGGACAAGGGCTTCCAATCGTGTCTCGAAAAAGGCCTTGCCCTGGGATTTCCCGTGGTTGGGATGAAGATCACCGTCAATGACGGGAAATCCCATAGCGTGGATTCTTCTGAGATGGCCTTTACTCAAGCCGCAGTGGGGGCCTTCAAACAGGCCTATATGAGGGCCGCTCCGGTTATCCTGGAACCGATCATGAAGGTGGCAGTGGAAGGCCCTTCCGAGTTCCAGGGAAATATCATGGGGTCCATCAATCAACGCCGGGGGCTGATCATCAGCTCCACAGAGGACGGCAATTTTACCACCATCGAGGCCGAGGTTCCGCTGTCGGAGATGTTCGGGTATGCAACCGTGCTCAGGTCCCTGACCCAGGGAAAAGCTGAATTCACCATGGAATTTTCAAGATATGTCAAACTTCCTGATTCCCTGGCAGAAGAGCTCAAGAAAGACCTGGGCAAGCGAAAAAAAGGAGATAAAAAATAGTGAAAGAGTTTATTTCGGTCAGTCCGTTGAAGATCCTGGAGAAGTCCTCGCAGGGGCGCTTGGGGCCGGGCAACCTGGGGGTCCTGGTGGCCCGTGCCGGCGTGGGCAAAACCGCCTGTCTGATACATATCGCCTTTGACAAGATCTTTCGCAGGGGAAAACTGGTCCATATCTCACTTGAAGAAGGGCCGGAAAAGGTGGCCTCCTACTACAATGTGATCTACTCCGACCTGCTGAAGGCCCTGAACAAGGACGACGACAGTGAATACCGCTTTCTCATGGAGCGAAACCGGATGATCCTTGCCTACCTCAACCAGAGCTTCGATTTGGACCGCCTGAAGACCAGCCTCAAAAACCTGGGGGAACGGCTTGATTTCAAACCCGACACCCTCATCATCGACGGTCTGGATTTTGAAAACGCCGACAGGTCCCTCTTTGAGGGGCTCAAGGCCGCTGCCGAGGAATTTCAGGTGGAGATATGGCTTTCAGCCCTGTCCCATCGCCACATCAACGAAGTCAACGAGCGGGGCATCCCCTACCCCTGTCATAAGCTGGATGATCTCATCAGCATTATTGTCCGGTTGCAGCCTGAACGGATGGGCATGGTGTTGAGACTGTTGAAAGACCACGAAAGACACGGGATTCCCGAGAACAGTATTGCACTGGATCCCGGTACATTTTTGGCGCTCACATGAGGTAGTCGAACATGAAGGTCAATTGTCAGGATCATCGACAATCCATGGAACTCTTGGGGCTCAGACTGAGGCTGGAAAAGGAGAGGCTGGACCCAAAGGAACGGGAGGAAATTGAGAAACGGATCAAGGCCCTTGAAAAGGACTTGGCCCTGGATTGAGGCCTCAGAAGAGCTTTGCGCTGTCCAGGAGCAGGGTAACCGGGCCGTCATTGATAAGCCATACGTCCATCATTTCCTGAAAACGGCCGGTTTCCACTGGAATATGCCTCTCTCTCAGCAGGCAAATAAAGTGTTCATACAGGTCCCTTGCCTGTTCGGGCCGGGCCGCATGGGCAAAGGAAGGCCTTCGGCCCTTCCGGCAGTCACCCCAGAGGGTGAACTGGGAAACCACCAGAACCGCGGCGGAGAAATCTGTCAAAGAGAGGTTCATAGCCCCCCGGGTATCGGGAAAAACCCGGAGATGGGCGATCTTGTCGGCCAGATAGAGGGCATCCTTTTCAGTATCGTCCTCTCCCACTCCCAAGAAAATCAGGAGCCCCGGGCCGATCCGGCCGACCACGCTCCCCTCGACGCTCACCTTGGCCTCTTTAACTCTTTGGACAACTGCTCTCATGCCGGTTGCCGGATGCTGGTCTATAGGGTTTGTTGGGCACTTCGCCCGTCAGAGCATCGGGCCCTATCTGTTTGACGGAGCGGGAGGGTCCAACGGCCTATTATGAATTGACAGAAATTTACAATTTCAGGCACTTTTCATGAAACCCTCCCTTATCCTCATCAATCCCTGGATTACCGACTTTGCGGCCTACGATCTCTGGTCCAAGCCCGTGGGGCTTTTGTATCTTGCAGCCCATCTGAGAAAACGGGGATGCAGTGTCCACCTGATCGACTGTCTCGACGTGCATCATCCGCTGATGAAGGAAAAAGGTCCTCTCCCGTTGCCCAAGCGTCGATCATACGGAACCGGCAAATTCTGGCGGGAGAAGGTGTCCAAACCTCCTCCTTTGAAAGATATCCCCAGGCCTTACAGCCGTTACGGCCTGTGGCCCAAGATTGTGGAGCAGGAACTGGCAGAGATTGATTCTCCTTCCGCCATCCTGGTAACATCTCTCATGACATACTGGTATCCCGGGGTCCAGGAGGTCATCCGTCTCGCCAAAAAGATTCATCCCGGTGTCCCTGTCATCCTCGGGGGCATTTATGCCCGCCTGTGCAGCGAGCATGCGGCCATCCATTCCGGAGCCGATACGGTCATATCAGACCATGGCTTTGATTCACTCTGGACCTGTCTGAAGGCCATTAACATCGACCTGGCTGAAGACGCCGACCCTGCGCTTCCCTCTCCATATCCTGCATTCGATCTTCTGAAGGGCCTTGATTATGTCTGCATAATGACCTCCACTGGCTGTCCCTTCCGATGTAAATACTGCGCAAGCCATTATCTCTACCTGGAATTTTGCAGAAGGGACCCGGCCGAGGCGCTGGAAGAGATCATCTACTGGCGCCGGGCATTCGGGGTCCGTGACTTTGCATTTTATGACGATGCCCTTCTGGCGAACCCGGAGACGCATGCCCTTCCCCTCTTGGAAGGTCTGGCCCGTCTTGACCTGGATCTGAGGTTCCACACCCCCAACGCCCTTCATGTGCGGGGGATCACCCCGGAGATAGCCCGACTTATGCGCCGAACCGGTTTCAAGACCATTCGGCTGGGGCTTGAAAGCTCAGATATGGCGCTCCACCGGGAACTGGACAACAAGATCTCGCCCGGCGATTTTGAACACGCCATGCGCCACCTGAAAAAGGCAGGATTTTCACCCCGCCACATCGGCGCCTACATCCTGATTGGTCTGCCTGAACAGCCAATCGATGCCATAGTGGAAACCATCCGTTTCGCAGGGGGTCACGGTGCATTCCCCTATCTCGCCGAATACTCGCCCGTGCCCCACACACTGCTCTGGGAAAAAGCCGTGTCATGGTCCAACTATGACCTGACAGGAGAGCCCCTGTTTCACAACAACACGCTTTTGCCTTGCTGGGACGAGGCCCGGAAAGGATGCCTCCCCAAGTTGAAGCGGCTGGTCGCGGAGACACGTGAGCGGCTGCGACAGGAATAGGGCAAGGCCCTGAACGCCTCACGCCTCCCCTCTATTTATCAGCCCTGCCGCATATCCTGCGCCGAAACCGTTGTCAATGTTGACCACAGTCACCCCTGCGGCACACGAATTGAGCATGCCCAAGAGGGCCGCGATGCCGTTGAAACTGGCCCCGTAGCCCACGCTGGTGGGGACGGCAATGACCGGTTTGTCCACCAGGCCGCCTACCACGCTTGGCAATGCCCCCTCCATCCCCGCAACCACCACGATAACCGAGGCCCTGTCGATCCTGTCCCAGTGGCCCAAAAGCCTGTGGAGCCCGGCCACCCCCACGTCATAAACAGTATCCACCTGGTTTCCCATGAAGCGGGCCGCCACCGCGGCCTCCTCTGCAACCGGGATGTCGGATGTCCCTGCGCTCATGACCAGAATCGTTCCCCTTCCCGAGATCCGGATGGGCTCCCGGATCAGGGTGATCATCCTGGCCTGTTCATAAAAGGTGGTCTCGGGAAAATACCTCTGGATCTCTTTCGCCTTCTCAAGAGACAACCGGGTCACCAGGATGTTTTCTCCTTGAGAAATCATCTGCTTCATGATCCGGATAATCACAGAGGCCTCTTTACCCTGCCCGTAAATGACTTCGGAGAGGCCTTTTCTAAGGGGTCGATGATGGTCGATGCAGGCAAATCCCAAATCCTCAAACGGGAGACGTTTGAGGCGATCCACAACATGGTCCACAGTCACTTCACCCCTGGCGAGTCGATTCAGCAGGCCTGCAAGTGCATCCTGATTCATAAGCCGTGATGCCCTCCCCCGGATGGCGATCTAAAGAAGGCCCTTTTCTTTTAAAAAAGACATGGAACGGTGACCGATGCTGGTAACCCTGCTCAAGGCCCGGGTGAGATGAACCACCGATTCCGGGGCAACGCCCGAACGCATCATGACCGTGGCCTGATCCAGGATCGGTTCGATCTCATCCCATGCAGGGTCGCCGGTGACGCGTCTCGCCAGCCGGACTTCCTGGATCATCATGTCCATTTTCATCCGAATGGTCTTTTCCGCGCCCGGCCTTTCAGGCTGGGTCAGACCGCCAAGAAGTTCAAGGGCCTGGGAGGCCCAGATGATCCCTGTTTTCACCTTTTCACTCTCGGTAAAGGCCATGATCGCCTCTGATTCGTTCATGCGTCTTTCATCTCCTTGGGTTCTTCTCTATTCCTTCCATCCGTGGACGCCCACCAGGTTGACAAAACGGCAACCGCCCAGATTCTCATGCACAAAACTTCCCCTTTTTTTGATTACCTTTACCAGCTCTTGACTGTACTTATTGCCCACCGGGATGACGAGCCTTCCGTCGTCGGCAAGTTGATTCAGGAGAGGTTCCGGCAGACTTGGCGCCCCTGCTGTGACGATGATGGCATCGTAGGGCGCGTATTCCTCCCATCCCAGGGTCCCGTCAAAGGCCTTGAACAGGATATTGCGATAGTTCAGGTCGGATAGGACCTTCCTGGCCTTTACCATCAGCGCACGGATACGTTCCACCGTGCAGACCTTGTGGGCCAAGCTTGCCAGGATAGCGGTCTGATATCCGCTTCCTGTGCCGATCTCCAAGACCTTTTCATCCCCCTTCAGCTCCAGGGCCTCGGTCATGAGGGCTACTATATAGGGCTGCGAGATGGTCTGGTTGTGGCCGATGGGGAGGGGGTGATCATTGTAGGCCTCACCCGCCAGAGACTCTTCCACAAAGAGGTCCCGTCGCACATCTCTCATGGCCGCCAGGACCCCCGGATCCTTGATCCCACGGGGGATCAACTGGGTCTTGACCATTTTTTCCCGGGCGAACCGGTAATCGTGGTTGGAAGTCATTTGCGCCTCTGAAGCGGGGTCCTCTGTTTACGCGAACAATACCACATTGTTTCTGAAAATGTAAATTCAAGAAGGAACTGCATACGCAAATCCAGCCTTGACAACCCAAAGTCCGGGTGGTAATTTTTTAATTTTCCCTTGCCGTTTTCCGGCATTACAAACGCTTGACCCATCAGCTCAATAATCAGGGGCATAACAGTGAACGTAGTGCCGGGGCAGGATGATTTTTCTTCCGCTCCGGGCCTCCGGGCTGGTCTCTTCAGTGACTTATCTGCGGGGGACACCCGCCTGCCAAGGCCAATTGAGCGTTCTTGCCAAGACTTTCGTCCCGTGGATCTGCGATGGCAGAA
>JAGHEC010000248.1 GCA_021159525.1 Deltaproteobacteria bacterium
TGACGATAAGGGTATCCAGAAAATTGGCAATGATATTTTCTGCATAGGTTTTAGCCGCCTCCAGCTTTTCCAGAAGTTGATTACGGTCCGTGATATCCTTGAAATCCTCTATAATACCAAAAAGCTCGCCATCAGGTTCACGAAGGGGGACCGCTGTTAAGATACAGGTGATTCTGCCGCCGTCTTTGTCTTCTCTTTCCACATCATATTCAAGGCGCTCTTCACCTCTGAGAATTCGTTTCAATGCACAGTCGGCAGTCCCACACCTGGGGCCGCGGAACACCTCATAGCACTTCTTGCCTGTTGCTTGATCCTTGTTTATGCCAAATAAAAGAGAAAATGTCTCATTGGCTCGAAGGACGTTAAAGTCTTTATCAATCACAAACATAGCGTCGGCTGTGGTGTTGAATATCTGATCGAGTTCAGCGTGGGCGAGTTTGGTTTCTTTCTCGATCTTCAGAGCTCGTACCCTTAGGTTCCCAACTACAATACCAACAACAATAAACATCCCGAAGCGCAGAAGGTTCGGTGCAGGAAGGATTTCCGAAGCTGAAGGCAGATGAATGGCCAACAACCATGCACCCAGGAAAACCCCTACCCAGACAGCGTGCCTGCCCCACCAGTACGCAGCCAGGACAATGGGCACATAGAAAAAGTGGCTAAACACTATACCGGTATGGAGTATAAAATGGGCATAGTAAGTCATTCCCATACATACAAGAAGAAGCAAAATCAGAATGACTGCCCTAATGGCATCCCTGTTCACGGGACGCTCTCCATCAACTTTGAAGATATTGTTAATGGCTGACATGGAATCTCACCCGTTTAGCCTTTAAGGGTTGAGACGGTCTGAAAAGATCGTACTCAATCCAACGTTTGTAATAGAGCACATTAACCAATCTTATTACATTTCGGTCGGGCTCCGTACATCTCAGAAAAACATCGAAGCAGTATTCTCTCCTTTTCCCTGAACCCCTCATTGAAAAGCGCAAACCGGAAGAAAACATTTGTCTCTGTTTATCAAGGCATTCAAGTCCCCGTTTCTTGACCAACATCCCAGATGAGCTCTGAGTCGCTTTTTGATATTCTTTGAAGAACCAATGTAAAATACGCCAGTTGTCTTTATTGGATATTCAATATTGGCCTCTACAAGGGAAAACTCATAAATGCCACTCATCTCCGGTACATTTTCCTTGACCGAGGACAAGGTCATAGGGAAATACGGAGAAAATTGCGCCCATTGGGGGGGATACGTGTTATCGTAAGTTCTCCTAGAAAATGGCGGTATTCCCAGCTGATCCCGGCAATAGCTGACCGTACGCCTGGAAACTTTCAAATTATATAGGTCCTTGAGTCTAACCTTGATCTCTTCATCCGTATATGGCCGATCAAGCAGATCTGATTTCAGTTGCATCTCCTCCTTAGCAAGAATCCCTTTGACATGCCCCTTGCATATCTCTCTTGAGCTCGGGAAAAAATCTTTCAACAGCATAGGTTTTCCATCAGGCATAATAATAAATGTACCGTTAACGACCCTTGATATCATGCTATTATCAATCGATTGGTATCCCTGCTTTTTTATCCAGTGGCTTATCCTCATCTGGCTCAAGGGCACGAGCTTCAGCGGATCACATGATTTAAGGTAAGCACCCTGGTGCTCTATGATCCCCAGCAGCGTCATGTGTGTTATCCTGTTTCTGGTCGATATCAGCCTTAATCGTCTATCTAACAGATCAATCTCATCCCTTTGGAACCCTGCGAAGTTTCCCCTTCCAATCAGTCTGGTCAATTTTTTCCGCTCAAGGCGATACTCTCCTGCAAATCCTAAAAGTCGATACCGAATGGAAAAAGTTTCGCCATCTTGCTCTATCCTGACAAGCGTGTTATCCGTAAATCCTTCCTTGTCGCCGGGCACCCTGGCACGAGGGAACATCTTAAAGGTGATTATGTCTGGAAAAAGGGCCTGGAATATGCCCGCACTCTCCACTTTATTAATTTCGTTCTCATATCGTTTCAATGAAACGGATAGAAACCTGGCCAGTATTATCCTGCCAATGACCTCCGGGGGCAATGACATTCAGCACCTTCCTTTCTGCATTATTGCCATCAGTCTCTCATCCATGATCTGGCTCCGTTATTGTCTTATAAATCACCTCTCCCAGCTCTTTTGTTTCATAAGGCTTTGCCACTACCCCCATGAAACCGTATCTCCTGAAATCTGACATGACCGGATCATTGGAATAACCGCTGGAAACAATGGCTTTAGCCTCAGGGTCGATTTCAAGCAGTTTTTTAATGGCTTCCTTGCCCCCCATCCCGGCCGGAATGGTCAAGTCCATGATAACGGCATCGAAGGCGTTACCCGACTCTTTGGCATTTTTATACATCTCGATCGCTTCAGCGCCGTCTCTGGCAAATTCAACCTTGTAGCCGATAGACTCAAGCATCTCGCCGGCAACATTTCGCACAATCTCTTCATCATCCATCACCAGAATCCTTCCCTGGCCAAAAAGGGGCTTTTCTTCCTGAGGTTTCCTTTCAGAGATTTCCTTTTCGGAAGCAGGAAGATAGATATAGAAACTGGTTCCTTCCCCCGGTTTGGATTCTACGCTGATGTATCCATCATGGTTTTTAATTATGGAGTACGCAGTAGTAAGCCCCAGACCGCTCCCTTTCTGCTTGGTGGTGAAATAGGGATCAAATATCTTCGGGAGGTGTTCTTCAACTATGCCAATTCCCTTATCCTTAATAGTTATCCTTATGTATTTCCCCGCTTTCAGAGGAACAGCAGCTTTTTCTTCCAAATATATTTTTTCCGCCTTAACCTCAATTATCCCCCCCTCCGGCATTGCCTGGTTAGCATTAATGACCAGATTGTTGATTACCTGGCTTATCTGTCCTTCATCAATCTCAACTTGCCATAGGCCATCAGAAATGGAGAACTCACAACTCACATTGGAACCCATCAACGCAAAATTCACTGAATCTCTTAATAATTCCCTGATTGAGGCTGTCTTCTTTATTGGCGCTCCGCCTTTGGAAAAAGTGAGCAACTGCTGCGTGAGATCCTTTGCGCGTAAAGACGCCCTTTCCGCCTCCGTAAGTTTTTCAATGACCTTGTCGTCAGATCCTACATTCATCTTTGCCAGGGTGATATTGCCCAAGATCCCCATCAAAATGTTGTTAAAATCATGGGCAATGCCACCAGCAAGGATTCCTATTGATTCGATCTTCTCTATTTTCTGGAGTTCTTCTTCCATCTTCCGTCCTTGTGTAATGTCGCGGAAGATCAGGACCACTCCAATGATTTCACCATGCTTACCCCGAATCGGTGCGGCGCTGTCGGCCAAGATTCTTTCGGTCCCGTCCTTGGATACAAGTACGGTATGATTTGCCAGGCCGACCACCCCGCCCTTCTCCAGGACTTTTTTCACCGGATTGTGACATCGTTCACGGGTCTTTTCATTGATGATGTTAAAAACCTCATTGAGAGGCTTGCCCATTGCCTCCTCCTCGCTCCAGCCTGTCAGATCCTCTGCTATCCTGTTCATCAGAACTATACGTCCATCTGCATCAGTACAGATCACTCCGTCACCGATTGAGCGAAGAGTCACGGCCAAGCGTTCCCTTTCAGCAGCAAGTTTTGCCTCTGCCTCCTTTCTCCAGGTTATATCAGAAAGGCTTGCCACTGCCCTATTTACAGGAAAAGAAGGATCAAATGCGCTCATCTTCAGGTGGCCGTCAAAGATTGAACCATCTTTCCGTTTAAATTTTGCATCGATTCCGGCTGGCTTACCTTTTCCAAGCTGATCATAGATTACCTTTCCGACCCGTTCATATTCTTCTTCTGATGCATAAACCACCTTGGCACTCTTATCCACAAACTCTTCTAAGCTTTCATACCCAAAGATTTCAGCCATGGCTTCGTTTGTCCATCTGACTGTCCTGTCCTCAACCAGGGCGATGCCAAGCGGAGAGCAAGAAAGGATGCTCTGCAATAACTCGTGCGTCTCCAGTAGCTCCTTCTCTTTCCGCCTGCGCTCTATAGCCAGAGCTACCTGATCTGAAATAAAGGTCAGGATATCCCTTTCTTCTTCTCCATACCTGATGCTTTCACTGTAACTCTGAATAGCAAGCACCCCTATCACCCTATCCCGGCTCCTGAGTGGAACCCCAAGCCAACAAAAGGCAGGCTCTCCTGTCGGCTCGACTTCTTCTCTCTTTGCAAGTTCCTCAAGCACTCCAGGGGTAGCAAGCAAGGCCTCTCCACTGCGAATCACATATTCCGTCAGCCCTTTGCCGGCTTTTCTGGACAAAGGCCTCTCATCTCGTTCATCTACGAAATAGGGAAACTTGACCGTGTCACGATCAGGATCATAAAGGGCAATGTAGAAATTTTTTGCACGCATCAGATCCCCAACAATCCGGTGTATTGAACGAAAAAGCCCTTCAAGAGTCGGCGCAGAGACAGCAGATTCCGACACTCTATAAAGCGAGGCCTTGACCTTTTCGGCCTCTTTTTGCCTGGTGACGTCCATGAAGTTCCCCAGGGTAGCCCGCCTTCCCCGGTACTGGATTGATGTAACTGTCTCCATGATCCACCTGATCTGCCCGTCTTTGGCAGAAACCCTGAATCCATAGGGAGAGGATCGTTCTTTCTTCAACATCTTTATCGCGTTTTCCCTGACCGTCTCCCTGTCCCCGGGAAGAATAATGTCCAATGAATTCATGGCTAACAGTTCATCTTCCCTGTAACCTGTAATTTCCTGGAACCTTGGGCTTACAATTCTGAATTTTCTATCCTGAACAACATAGATTCCGATAGGCGAGGTCATGATCAATATCCTGGAAAACTCATCCGCCCATCTCCTTTTCGATGATAATTCTTCCAACTCCGCTACTCGCCGGCGCATTTTCTCACATTCGTTTATGAGTTCCTCTTTTGTCTTGTCTTCATTTTTCATTATCTTTACCTTATACTGATGACAATGGTCGTAACACCTCAATATTTAGGGGAAGCACAGTGAACGTACCGCCGGGGCAGGAGGATTTTTCTTCCGCTCCAGGCCTCCGGGCTGGTCTCTTGAGTGACTTATCTGCGGGGGACACCCGCCTGCCAAGGCCAATTGAGCGTTCTTGCCAAGACTTTCGTCCCGTGGATCTGCGATGGCAGAA
>JAGHEC010000044.1 GCA_021159525.1 Deltaproteobacteria bacterium
GGATCCTTATGTCCATGCCGAGGGCTTCTTCTCGGCTGTAACCGGTCCCTTTCTCAAAGGCCGGATTGACGTACCGGATCGTCCCTGCGGCATCCGTAATGACAACCATGTCAAATGCCTGGTCGATAGCACGCTCCAGTCGTCTGCGATCAGCCTCAAGCTCCTTTGTCTCGGTAATATCAAGCGCTGTAAAGATAGTATCTCCTGAGCGGCTATATGTTTCAAAAGGGGAAACGGTCAGCAAGACCTCAATGATTTTTCCGTCCTTGCGCCTCCATCGGGTCTCGATGGTTGCCGTCTTTTGCTCCCCGATCTGTCGGCATTTCTCCCTTTGCGCCGAATCGAAGGTCTTGTCGTCCGGATAGATCATTCTCTCACTTTTGCCCAGTAGTTCCTCTTGAGAATAACCGACCATCTCACATAACGTGTCGTTGGCATGCCTGAAAACCTTGCCTTGCGTTACGCCGATGCCTGTTGGCACGCACTTGAATATGCTTGCCAGCATGGCCTCAGTTTCCAGTAACTTTGCCCTTTGTAGTTCTCTTTCCTCCCTCAGATGATTCCTGTAGACGGCATACGAGATACCCTCAGCAATTTCCGAGAATATCCGCAGGTTCTCCTCATCTTCCACAAAAACAGAGGGGCTGGATACAGCTATTAAGCCATAAAACTCTCCATTATGTTCCAGTCCTGCGGCCATGGCCCCCGTGTCTCCATAGGCCAGAGCGAGGGGACAATCCCCACATTCTGAAGAACGATTATGCACGCGCCTTGTCCCGCGCCCTTTCAACACATGGCTCCAGCACGGGGGTGCCTTGCCCTCTCTCAGATACGCCGCCATGGGTGCGAAGTCTCCGTTGAAACCCGCGTTAAATATGGGGCCGATGCGATTTTGATCATCCGACAATGCAATCCATACATTAGGGTATCCAAAACCTGAGATCAGACTGTCGCAGCTCTTTTGAATGAGCCGGTCGAGATCCTTTTCTCTGGCGGTAAGCCAATTCAAATTGAGGGCGCCTCTGTACAGGGCATTTATGAATTTGAGCCTGGCTTGAGCATTCTCCAGGTCCTCGGAACTTTGTTCCGGCTTTTCATAAGTCGATTTCTTATACATGTCAAAGTTTCCCTTTCTCGGCCTGATCTTGATCAACGCCCGGGAGCTCCCGAATGTGCGGGATTAAAGCGTCCATATCGAGAGGCTTTGCCATACAGCCGTCTGCGCCGGCAGACAAAATCCGCTCTTTGCTCTCCTCCACATGGCATCCTGTGACGGCCGATATCTTGGTATAAGCTAAAAACACTGGCCCCCCGAAGCCGTTTGCCGCTGCTTCCGTTTCATGCTTGCGGGATTGGAGGCCCCTCGCGAGCAGTTTCCTAACACCGGGTTCATGATCAATGATGAGGATGTCTTTCTTGAGGAATGATTATAAGCGAGGGGATAGATCCCTTTTTCATGGACGAAGGATTCGGGATCTTTTTTTAAAATCCGGCAGTGTCCGCCCGGTTTGCGCGAGGCCCTGATCTCACCCGATCTGACCCGCCGAAAAAATATCCCCCGACTGACAGGGCAGCGCCTGGCGGCCTGCCCCACGGTAACCATGCCTTCACCCATTTTTTCTCAATCCATCCAACACAAAAAACGGTTGACACGCTCGTAAACAAAGGCATGCGCTCTGGTACGAAGAAACGTATCAGCTCAATAATCAGGGGGTAACAGCGAAGGTAGCCCCGGGCAGGAGGATTTTTCTTCCGGTCCCTCCGGGGCGTAGGCTCTACGAGCGGGAGGCCGGCAGTCGCGTCAGAAAAACCCCGTCTGCCCCTGTTTATTGAGTTGTTACGAAGAAACACCTGAAAAAGGCATTTCCTCAAATGTTTAAAATATAAAGTAAATGCACACGGTGGGCCCGGAGGTTGAAGAGAAGGGGCCGAAAGATGGTCTCCGGGGTATGAATGATCCGTTAATCGACTGTTATTATAGATAAATACGTAATTGTAAAAAAATAATCATTATGACAAATTTGTCAAGAACTGCTGGAACCCATTTCTTTGTTTTGCACACGCCGTTATTCTGTTGCCAGGAAAAATCAATGGAATAAACAGAGCGAAAGAAGGTCCTGTTGTAATAGCTCAATAAACAGGGGCAGAAGGATTTTTCAAGATGTTGACATATGGGTATGAATGGTGTTTTGTAGCGCCATGAAGTTCATCGCTGATCTCCATATCCATTCCCGCTATTCAAGGGCTGCTTCAAAGGCCCTTGACCCTGAGCTTCTCTTATTGTGGGCCCGCAAAAAAGGGATCTCTGTGATCGGCGCCGGTGATTTTACCCATCCCGCGTGGGTAAAGGAGCTTGGGGAAAAACTGGTGGAGGCGGAGGAAGGGCTCTTCCGTCTTAATGCTGAGCTGGAAAACAAGGCGGAGGCAGCTCTGCCGAAGCTTTGTGAGGGCCCAACCCGTTTTCTGCTTACCGGGGAAATCAGCTGCATTTACAAGAAAAACGGCAGGACCAGGAAGGTGCACCACCTGATTCTCATGCCTGACATGGCGTCGGTGGAGGGTTTCCAGAAACGGTTGGCCAAGATAGGCAACATCACTTCCGACGGACGGCCCATCCTGGGCCTGGACTCCCATGACCTCCTCGAAGAGACGCTGCACGCAAGCGACCGGTCCTTTTTTATCCCGGCGCATGTCTGGACTCCCTGGTTTTCCCTGTTCGGATCCAAGTCAGGGTTCGATGCCATCGAGGAGTGCTTTGAAGACCTGACCCCCCACATCCACTGCCTGGAAACAGGGCTGTCTTCGGATCCTGCCATGAACCGGCTCATCTCGGCCCTGGACAAGTATCTGCTGGTCTCCAATTCCGATGCCCACTCCGCTTCAAAACTGGGACGCGAGGCAAATCTCTTTGATACCACCCTGGATTACCCCCACATGGTAAAGGCCATGACGGAAGGGAACGGGTTCCTGGGGACAGTCGAATTTTACCCCGAAGAGGGAAAGTACCACCTGGACGGTCACCGGAAATGCCAGGTCAGGTGCAATCCCTGGGAAACCAGGGAGCACGGAGGAATCTGCCCGGTCTGCGGCAAACCAATGACCCTTGGCGTCCTCAGCCGGATATATGACCTGGCGGATCGGGAAGCTCCTGTCATCACCAAGGATGTCCACAGCCTGATCCCCCTGACGGAGATCCTCTCCGAGCTGTTTGACTGCGGCCCTGCCGCCAAGAAGGTCATGAGACGGTACGAAGCGCTGCTCCGGGACCTTGGCCCTGAACTGCATATCCTGATGGAAACGCCCATTGCAGAGATCGAAAAGAATGGGGGAGCATTGCTTGCCGAGGCCGTCCGGAGGATGCGGCAAGGAAAGGTGATACGGGAGGCCGGGTACGACGGGGAATACGGCCGCATTCACCTTTTTTCTCCATCTGAAAAAGACGCCTTCGCAGGCCAGCTTGCCTTTTTCCTTTCCCCTGAACAACCGAAAAAAGGAGAACAGGCTCCAAAGATCATCAATAAAAATAAAAAGAAAAAGCCCACAAAGCAGGGCCGTTCTGTGCCTGAAACCCGGGCTACCGAATCTGATCCAATCCTCGGTCCCCTGAATAACGCCCAGCGGGAAGCCGTTGTTCACACCGGGGGGCACATTATTGTAGTGGCAGGACCGGGCACGGGCAAGACCCTCACCCTGACGCACCGGATGGCCTACCTGATCCGCTCAGGCCTGGCCACGCCGGAACAGATCCTGGGCCTCACCTTTACCCGCAAGGCCGCGCGGGAAATGGAAGAAAGGGTCGCTTCCCTCCTGCAGGGAAGCCCGGCATTGATTCCCCGCATCACTACTTTCCACGGTTTCTGCAGAGAGGTGCTCAGAGCGGAAGGCCCCAGGATCGGCCTCCCACGTGACTTTTCCATATGCTCGGAAGCGGACAGGGAGGCTCTTGCCGAGGAAATCGTTTCGGAAGCAAACGAGAGAAGAAGCAGCGCAAAGACATTGCTGAAGCGACTTCCACTCCTTAAAAGAGCGACTTTTTCTGATGGGGATCCCGGGAATCAAGAGGATGCAACGGCGTCTCTTTTTCTCGCATACCAGGAAAAGCTGAAGGATCATTGCATGCTGGACCTCGATGACCTGGAAGTGGAAACATGCAGGATCCTTGGCCAGTTTCCCGATGTGGCGAACAAATACGGAGGGAGGTATCCCGAAATATTCGTGGACGAATACCAGGATACCAACGGGACCCAGGTGAACATTCTGAAGGCCCTTGTGCAGGGCGGCGGGGCCAGAATCTTTGCCATTGGGGACCCTGACCAGGCGATTTACGGGTTCCGGGGGGCCGAAGTGGAACATTTTTTTCGGTTCCGGGATGATTTTCCAGGGACACGGGGGATGACCCTCACCAGGAATTACCGGTCCGGCAGCAGTATCCTGGAGGGAGCCGCTGCCGTAATGGGTAAAGAGAAGTGCCTGGAAGCGGCCGGCGGCGAAAAAGGATCCATATCAATTGCCCGGTGCCGCACCGAAAAGGAAGAAGCGGAAATGATTGTCGCTGCCATTGAGAGACTGGTCGGGGGCACCACTTATTTCTCTCTTGACAGCGGCCGGGTCGCTTCCCATGAAGACGGAATGTCTTTGTCTTTCTGTGATATGGGGATCCTCTACCGCCTCAACGCCCAGGGGGACGCCCTTGAACAAGCCATCTCCCGGGCAGGTATCCCGCTGGTACGTTCAGGGGAGGTCCCGCTCACCCAGGATGGATCGGTAGCTCTGATCTGGCACTTTCTCCAAACGCTTCAGTATCCGGGAGTGGACCATTATGCCGGGGCCTATACAGGCATGCTCCGGAAATTGGGCCTGGAGAATCCCGGGCCTTTGAAGGGCTTCAGCCCAGGAGCAGGGTTATTTGTGCTCATCCAAGAGAGTATCAAACATCATTTTCCGGACACAATGTCCCTGAACGAAAAAGAGCCGCTTCGCCGACTCCTGGGATGGGCAGAAGGGTTTGAAGGAGACCTCGGTGCTTTCCTGGACGCCCTTTCACTGGAAAGGGGAATTGATCACCAGCGCCTCATGGGAGACCGGGTTGCACTCATGTCCCTGCATGCCGCAAAAGGGCTCGAGTGGCCGGTGGTGTTCATTGCGGGGTGCGAGGATATGCTGCTCCCCTGTACGCTTTTCGGCGACCGGGATGATGCAGAGGAAAGGAGGCTTTTTTATGTGGGCATGACGCGCGCACGCTCGAAACTCATCCTTTCTCACACCCGCCGGAGAAGACTCAACGGCCGTATCCTTGAAATGACTCCTTCCCGATTCCTCGAAGCGCTTCCCCCGGACCTCTGCCAGCCCCTCGAACGAGGCAAGTGGAAACCCAAGCCCAAATCCCACCAACAGCTCAGGCTCTTTTGATCCGGGTTGCCGGGATCCCTTTCCTCCCCTTGACCGGTTGAACAAGGGACTTCGTGGGTAACTCATTCCCGTGTCATTAACGTATCAGCTCAATAATTATGGGGATAACAGCTGAGGCAGGAGGATTTTTCTTCCGCTCTTGGCCGGTCTTTTCAGCGACGTATCTGCGGGGGACATTCGCCCCTTCAGCATTCTCGACTTCGTCGAGCTGCGGCTTCCCCCACCGATAAGCCATGAAACCGGGGACCCATCCGAAGGATGGGGAGTCCGAGCAAAGCGAGGACAAACCGGGGACCCATCCGAAGGATGGGGAGTCCGAGCAAAGCGAGGACAAACCGGGGACCCATCCGAAGGGTGGGGTCTGAGTCGATCGAAGCGAGCGAAGAAGAGACGGCGCCCTCCCGGCAGTCGCGTCAGAAAAACCCTCCTGCCCCGGGTTATTGAGCTGTTACGTGAGGCGGATAATCCCAAATTTGACCAAAAATCACCCGTGAAGGGTTACGGGAAGAATTCCGCCGGGTAATGAAACGGCCCTGGCTGCCGTGCATAATGGCGCACGACAGGCATACCACCTGCATGCCCCCTGATCACAGACTGCCCTATGGGTGCATCTTGTCTCCGCCACAATATCTTGTGGCCGGTTTTTCCTTGACACCCAACCCCATTTTCGCTACATTTCCCGTTAAAAAAACGACTTCTATTACCTTGCCTCCCTTCGCCATGCCGCCAAAAAGTGAAAATCACAGACCCGGTACCTGCGACCCCCAAGGTTCCGAAACCGCAGCTTCGCAGGGAAGCCACGGCCCATCCGCGGCAAGCCCGCCCCCAGTCGAAGCTCCTCCCCCATTGTTGAAGGCATTCGAAACGGTCTATCCCCATATTTTAAGCTATTTCCAGAAAGCGAACTTCAAGCCCCAGGGCGGTTTTATCGATATCTCAGGCGAACGTTACATACTTGTGCGCGCCGCATCCCTGGCAAAGGAATTTTTCGGCCTTGTGCAAGACCTCTACCGGGACGCCCCGTCCGAAGAGGCCCTGAATACGGCCTATTGCTTTCTCTTCGACATGGCCCATGCCATAGGCAGGGCCGATGCCCGACGTTTTCACTGCCGGATGGGACTTCAGGCGCCGGAGCAGCGGCTGGCGGCATGGCCGCTTCACTT
Source organism: Deltaproteobacteria bacterium (assembly GCA_021159525.1). Lineage (GTDB taxonomy): Bacteria > Desulfobacterota > DSM-4660 > Desulfatiglandales > Desulfatiglandaceae > AUK324. Next base: position 6,573 of record JAGHEC010000044.1, read on the forward strand.
TGCCCACACGGGTTGGGCATACGTGAAAATCCTTCCGGATTCGCGTCCAGTTCCGGGCGAAGATTTTTTCTTGCACTATGAACACAAGTACTCCTTCGAAGTGGACAGCTGGCTGAAAAACGGTGAAAAGGTCGAAAACCCCGTTTGCGTCATGAACGCAGGGTATTCTTCGGGCTGGTGCGAGGTGAGTTTCGGGATTCCGTTGGTAGCCGCCGAAGTGGAATGCCGGGCCATGGGGGACCCATGTTGCCGTTTCGTTATGGCCCACCGCTCGCGTATCGAAGGGCACTTTCGGCGTTACGCGGGCAGGAGCCTTCTCGATCGGGCAGAAAAGACATGTTTCCTGATCCAGGAGTTCTTTTCCAGAAAGCGGCTGGAGAAGGAACTCCGTGAAAGCGAGGAGGCGGCCCGGGCGCTTCTCAACGCCCCGCCGGAACGGGCCATGCTTTTGGATGCCGACGGCACATTCTTGGCACTCAACGAGCCGGCCGCCCGGGCCTTTGGCATGACCCGTGAGGAAATCATCGGCAGGAACGCGTTCCGCGAAATGCTGCCGCCCGAACTCAGGGCGAAAAGGAAAGCATACCACGACAGGGTGGTGGAAAGCGGCCTGCCACTCCATTATGAAGACGAAAGGGAGGGCAAGCGGCTCTCCACGAACTTGTACCCCGTCTTCGAGGAAACCGGCAAAGTCACCCGCGTGGCCATCTACAGCCAGGACATCACTGAGCAGAAAAGGACACAGGAGGAACTGGCCCGGCACCGCGAATACCTGGAGCAAATGGTGAAAGAGCGCACCGCGGAACTAATGCGGGCCAACGATCGCCTGGAGGAGGAGATCGCGGAACGTAAAAAGGTGGAGCAGTCCCTTCGGGCCAGCGAGGAACGCTACCGAAACCTGGTAGAGGGAAGCTTTGACGGTCTCTTCCTTCAGCTGGGAACCAAGATAGTTTTCACCAACCGTAGGCTGCAGGAAATGCTGGGGTATGGGCCTGCTGAACTGGAGGGCATGGATCACTGGCTCGTCTACCATCCCGAAGACCAGGAACTCACGAGGCAACGGGCTCGGGCCCGCCTCAGGGGCGAGACCCCTCAATCGAGGTACGAAGTGCGCATGCAGCGAAAAGACGGATCCTCCTTCCCTGCGGAGATCATCGCCACACCTCTCCGCCTCCAGGGGGAACCGGGGATCCAGGTGTCCATCCGGGACATTTCGGAACGAAAACGGGCAGAGGCTGAAAGGGAGGCGCTGCAGGCACAGGTGGAGCACGGCCAGCGGATGGAGGCACTTGGCACCCTGGCGGGAGGCGTGGCACACGATTTCAACAACCTCCTCATGGCGATCCAGGGAAACGTCTCCCTGCTGCGCTACGAGCTGGATCCCAACCACCCCTACCAAAAATCTCTCCAGAGGGTGGAAGAGCAGGTAAAGAGGGGCGCCAAGCTTACGAGCCAGCTCCTGGGCTACGCAAGGAAGGGGAGGTTTTCCATCACCACCCTGGACCTAAACGCCCTGGTCCGTGAAACGGTTTCGGCCTTTGGCAGGACCCGCAAGGACATCCGGATTCACCTGGATCTCGGGGAGGACCTGCGCGCCGTGGAGGCAGACCAGGGCCAGATCGACCAGGTAATCCTGAACCTTTGCATCAACGCCTCGGACGCTATGCCCAAGGGGGGAGAACTCTTCCTGGAGACGGCCAACGTGACAAACAAGCAATTTGAACATAGGGCCTATACGCCTAACCCCGGTCACTACGTCATGTTGCGGGTCAGGGATACGGGCTGCGGCATGGACGAGGAAACCTTAAACCGCATCTTCGAGCCCTTTTTCACCACCAAGGAGCCGGGCAAGGGAACGGGCCTGGGACTCGCATGCGTTTACGGAATCGTAAAGGCCCACGGGGGTTATATCCATGCGGAGTCAGATGTGGGCAAGGGCACGCTATTTTCCGTTTACCTTCCCGCTTCCAAGTCCCCCCAACCGTCGGAATTTGCAAAAAGGCCCTCCGCTCTTGTTCCAGGCCGGGGGGCCATCCTGATGGCGGACGATGAGGAGATGGTCCTGGACGTTGGGGCGCGGATGCTCGAAAAGCTGGGTTACCGGGTTTACGAGGCACCAGGCGGCAGAGAGGCCCTGCGAATCTTTGAGGAACATGGCGCGGAAATCGACCTCGTGATCCTGGACATGATCATGCCGGACATGGGAGGGGAGGAAACCTTTGATAGGATCAGGGACCTGGACCCAAACGTCCCTATTCTTCTTGCCAGCGGATTCACGGAACTCGAAGCCGGGCCTTCCGGTCAGTCACGCGAGTGGAACGGCTTCATTTCCAAGCCTTTTTCCCTGGGGGAGCTTTCTGAAAAAGTTGCCCTGATCATCGGCAGGGGCAAGAACCCCAATCCCTGAATTCTCCGCCGCCATTGTTGAGGACACACAGCCGGTTTACCTGACGGTCCTTGAAGCGCCATCTTGGGTTCCACAGGGACGAAGACCTCTCTGACCATGGACAACCCCTCTTTCTCTGCAGATGGCTGCGTTCATTCCGTGAAAGCCGGGGGGGCCACGTTCTCGTAGCCAGGGCGCATGAATAAGGCGAAATCCAGGGGCTGTTCCGTGCCGTTGCGTTGATCAGCAGGACCCTCCCTGCCGCATCCAGTATGCGTTGCTGTTCTTCGGCCGGTTTCAAAACTCGCTGTTGATCTCCCATCTGTATGACGCGCTTTTGAGGTGCGGCGGCCAGAGATTGTACCGCCATATCCTGCCGCCTAATCACAAAGGACGCCTGGTTCTCCAATCGATACAATTAGTTCAACGCTGCATCTTCTCTGCCCCCATTTGCCACACACTGCCGGGCCTGTTTGTCTTTTCCACCCCATTTCCTTTAGCCTTGCCCCTTAATTCGAGGCAGTCAACATGTAACAGCTCAATATTTAGGGGAAGCACAGTGAACGTACCACCGGGGCAGAAGAATTTTTCTTCCGCTCCGGGCCTCCGGGCTGGTCTCTTGAGTGACTTATCTGCGGGGGACACCCGCCTGCCAAGGCCAATTGAGCGTTCTTGCCAAGACTTTCGTCCCGTGGA
>JAGHEC010000428.1 GCA_021159525.1 Deltaproteobacteria bacterium
GCCTTAAGTTGGTCCGGATTTTAGGATGAGCCCTAAACCAAACAAGCGGCATTTCTTTAGCGCGCCTGCCGGTTGTTTTTAAGGTGGCACGAAGGGACCGCCATGCCCAACATTCTGATCACCACATTTGGGGCCACCTGGCAGATCGTGCCGGAGCTGCTCGGGTTTGCCAACCCCGGGCTGGTGGACTTGTACGCCCTTCACCCCGCGGCGGACCGCATTCGCGAGGCCCGGGCGCGTGCCGGGATTTGCCCTGTGGAAGAGCTGTGGCTCATCACCACCAAAGGCAAGACCACGGACGAGGCGGTTTTGAAAGTGCGGGAGTGGCAAGGGCTCTTGGGCCGGAAGCCTCAGCCTGAAATCCGTGTCTGGCAGGCAAACAATGTGCAGGATTTGGTCTCGGAGGCTGAATGCCGACTCATGGCCGAGTGCATCTACCGGCTGGTGCTGCATGCGTCGGAGCGGGTGAAGCGCGGGCAACTCATCGTGTCCCTCACCGGAGGCCGCAAGACCATGAGCTCGGATATCCAGAACGCGGCCGTTGCGTTCGGGTGCCATGCCCTGGTGCATGTTATTCAAAACGAGAGGCATCGTCGTTCCTTGCTCGGATTAAGCCCGGATGATTTCACCCGTCCCTTGCCCGCCGATCTCAGGGATGCGGTCACCCCGGTGGTGACGGGAAGTTACAGAACAAGCCCTGTGGTGGATGAGGTTGCGGACGGCCCTCTCCAGGGCGCCGCCTACCCCGTTCCCTTTTCAGAGGCCTGCGATCCGCTGGAAATCAACGTTAAGCGTCCGGAACTTGTCCTTGAGGTCCAGCGTCGGCAGGACAATGCCGGTTTTCTCTACTGCAATTACACGAATCGCCTGATGCACGAGGAGGCGGACGCCAATTTCCTGGCCCTGTACAGCCTGCCCCCGGCCGTGATCCGGGACCTGAAGGCCCGCAGGCTGGGGATGGATCCCCAAAGAGAGGAGGCCGAGCTGGCCTGGATCCGGAAACTGCCCAAGACCGAGCTTCACTGCCACCTAGGGGGTGTGGCCGATGCTCGGGAACTTGTTGAAATCGCCGCAGCCAATCGCCGGGCAATGGCGCCCTACGGAGATCGGTTGGCCCCCTGGCTGGACCGGTGGCGGAAAAGGCTGGACAGGGGGCAAGGCTTGCCAATCCGTTTTAAAAACCTGAGAAAGGCGGTGCCCGGCGTGCCCGAGCCGTTTTGCGTGGCCGCCTTTGTTCTGCTGTTTGAAGATCGGCCCGAGTTCTTGGATGAGGTGGTATTCGGCCCTTACCTGGATGCATCGGCCTTTTGCGGGATCGGCTTCAAGCCCTACGAGGCCCTGGGCGACCTGCAGGGCTCCGGGCTGCTCCAGAGCGAGGAGAGTCTCAGGGCCGCGTGCAGGGTCCTCATGCGCAGGGCAGCGCTGCACAACATTCGCTGTATCGAGGTCCGCTGTTCTCCCGTCAACTACACCCGTGGAGGTCTCGACCCCTTCCAGGTGGCGCAAATCATCCATGAAGAGCTCACGGGGCGCCAACATTGCACCTGCTCCATTATTTTTACGGCGAGCCGGCATCACAACATGGCCAGGGTGCGCCAACACATTTGCCTGGCCCGGTCCCTCATGGCCGGGGATGGGCCCGGTTTTCCGAACCTGGCGGGTTTTGACCTGGCGGGAAACGAAACAGCGGGGAGCGCCGCTCGGATGCGAAAGGCCTTTATGCCCATGATGGAAAAGTGCATGCACTTTACCATCCACGCCGGGGAGATCCAGGATGTGGGGAGCATTTGGGAGGCGGTGTATCACCTGAGTGCGGAGCGGATCGGGCATGGGCTGACCCTGAGGGACAATCCCGGTCTCCTGGAACGCTTCAGGGACCGGAGCATTGCCCTGGAGATGTGCCCTTCCAGCAACTTTCAGATCGTGGGCTTCCGGGACAATTATCTCCCCGCATCACAAGGCAGGCCGCTTTACCCTCTAAAGGAATACCTGGACCAAGGTCTGCGGGTGACGGTCAACACGGACAACCCTGGGATCTCCCGGACCGACTTCAGCCGGGAACTGCACCGGGCTGCCCGCCTCACGCCCGGCGGCCTCAGCATCTGGGATTTGCTCCTCCTCATTCGGAACGGATACAAGTCAGGCTTCTGCAAAAGGCCCGTACGCACAAAGTTGCTCAGGGAGGCGGAATCGGAAATACTGGAGCTTATTCAGGGGGCACTGCCATGAACATTGTGAATCTGGTCCCGGCTGGCCATTCACCTGCCCGAGTCTGAGCAAGAACAGGAAATTTACATGCCTTCCCTCGTCTTGATATTCAACCACCGGATCACGGCCCTTCAGGAAGAAAACGCCCGGCGCTCCCTGGGGGTGGGCCGTATCGTCGAGCCGCCCGAGGATATAAAGGCGATTTGGCGTCAGGTGCCTGCCGACCTTGAGGCGATTGACGGGTATCTGTCTCCGGTTAAGGCCTGGCTGGCGGACCATGGGAAACAGGGTGACTATGTCCTGGTCCAGGGGGACTACGGGGCCTGTTTCATCATTGTCAATGTCGCAATCGAGCACGGATTGATACCCATTTATTCTACAACGGAACGGGAGGCCGTGGAGGAGCACGGGCAGGACGGAACGGTCAGGATAATCCACCACTTCAGGCATCGCATTTTCAGGCGATACGGCCGTTAGGGGTCCACGAAAAACACGAAAGACACGAAAGGCACGTAATTGCTCAATAAACAGGGGCAGGAGGGTTTTTCTTCCGCTCCGTGGTACGTTCGCTGTTATCCCCCAATTATTGAGCTGATGCAGGGAGATTGAGATGGGCAAGGTATATTTGAGTTTTTTGGGTCTCGGGAAGAAAAATTCCTCAAAGGATAACTATGAGTATGAACCCGCCGTATATGAACTGAACGGTCGCATGTCCCGAGAGACACAATTCGTACAGGTTGCAGAACTCGAACTGTTGGGAATTAGGACCTTCGAGCGGATTATTATCGTTGCCACAAAAAAATCGTATGACACCCATTTTGACAATCTGAGACGGCAACTGGGAGAGGGTTCGCCGGAGCAGGTCTTACCCATCATCATCTCTGAAGACATGTCGCCTGAGGGCCAGTGGAAGTGGTTCGACCGCATCCTCACTCATATCGGTCCGGGGGACGAACTCACCATTGACCTGACTCACGGTTACCGTTCTGTGCCCATCGTCTTTTCAGCCGCCATCAATTTTCTCTACAAGGCTAGGGACATTCGATTGAAGGCCGTGTACTACGGGGCCTTTGACAAGAAGTGGGAACTTGGATATGCGCCCGTTGTGGACATGAAGGACTTTTACTCCATCAACGAATGGGCTGAAGCGGTGAGCAGGCTGGTGGAGGATGCGGATGCGAGAAAGCTGGCCGCCGTCTCAGAGCGGACCCCGGAATTTCAGGTGGCGGAACTGAATGACCCCCATTTGGTTGGGGCCTTTACAGACCTCACGGATGCCATCCGCAACGTGGACATCAACCGAATTGAGACCAAGGCGAACGCCGCCATGAAGTTGATCGAGAACCGGAGGCAATCCGCATCGGCTACGGGGGGCCTGCTTCTCGACCTTGTTGTTGACAAGTTCGCATCCCTCTCTTCAGCCGGGCCTCCCAGCGGTCTGTACGATCTATCCTATTTTACGCTCCAGTTAAAAATCATCCAAATGCTGCTCGATCATAAGCTGTACATGCAAGCATATACGGTCATGCGGGAGTTTATGGGGTCTATTGGCATGATCGGGGTCAAAAAGGCAAGGGTGAACAGCTCGGATGGACGGGGAAGAAGAAAAATGTTTGCAGATGTCTTTGTTAACATGTTGCAGTTTGAGGAGTCCAAGTGGCATTTCGACGGGCGGGCTGATGAAGCCAAGACCAAGTTGATGCCTTTTTACGAACGCTTGAAGGAAACCGGGGTTGCCGCGGCGCTGCGTGCTTTCGCCAACGATCTTGCAGCCTACCGAAACGGCTTTGACCACGCCTGGACGACGAAATCCGGGGTTTTTCCCGACACAGCGACGAAAGGAGCATACTTTCTCGACGAGTTAAAGAAAACAGTTGGGATTCTGCTCGAAACCGGAATATTGGAAAAGAGCTAATTTGCGGCACGCACGAACCATGCTGATTGTAACAGCTCAATATTTAGGGGAAGCACAGTGAAGGTACCGCCGGGGCAGGAAGATTTTTCTTCCGCTCCGGGCCTCCGGGCTGGTCTCTTGAGTGACTTATCTGCGGGGGACACCCGCCTGCCAAGGCCAATTGAGCGTTCTTGCCAAGACTTTCGTCCCGTGGATCTGCGATGGCAGAA
>JAGHEC010000016.1 GCA_021159525.1 Deltaproteobacteria bacterium
ACGTTGTAGGCCCGAAGCGCCATGATGACGTCTTCCATGGTCAGGTGGTAATCGATCAGCTTGTCTGGGTCAACCCAGACCCGCATGGCATACTGACTCCCGAAGTTTTCAACTTCACCCACGCCCGGCACGCGAGACAGCACCTTCTCCAGATTCGACTGGGCATAGTCCCGTAAGTCTTCGCCGCTCATGCTGCCGTCTTCCGAAATGAGTCCTACGATAATCAGGTAGTTCCTCGTGGATTTGCTGACCTTGATCCCCTGGCGCTGCACCACGTCCGGAAGGCTGGCCGTGGCAAGCTGGAGCTTGTTCTGGACCTTTGCCCAGGCAAGATCCGGATCTGTGCCCGGGGCAAAGGTTAGCTCAACCCGCGAAGCGCCGGAGGAAGAACTGCTGCCCGAGAGGTAGAGCATGTCGTCCAGGCCGGTCATCTTCTGCTCGATGATCTGGGTCACGGTGTTTTCCACGGTCTCGGCCGAGGCCCCGGGATAAAAGGAGTCAATCGCGATGGAGGGCGGCGCGATAGGGGGGTACTGGGACACGGGCAGGTTGTAGATTGCCAAGCCGCCCGCCGCCATCATGACAATAGCGATGACCCAGGCAAAGACCGGACGATCCAGAAAGAATCTCGATAGCATCAGGCGCCTCCTTCCGGTCGCTTTTTCGCCTGGAGTTCAGGGCCTGCTCCAGGCCCATGCCCTGCTTTATTTTCGCTCAAAGGAACAACCTTCACGGCCATTCCGGGCCTCACCCTTTGCACTCCCTCGACGATCACCCGATCGCCCGGGGCAAGTCCCGATGAAACCAGCCATTTGTTATTGATAGCCCGATCGGTAGTGAGCATCCGCAGGGCAACCTTGCCCTCGGGGCTCACAACCAGCGCGAAGGGATTGCCTTTGCGGTCGCGGGAGACCCCTTGCTGGGGAACAAGGATGGCTTCTTCCTTAACGCCTTCTTTAATAACCGCCCGAACGAACATATTCGGCAGGAGAAAACCTTCCGGATTTGGAAAGACCATCCGCAGGATCACGGATCCGGTCGTAGGATCCACCGTGACACCGCGAAATTGAAGGGTCCCTTCCCGGGGATATGCGGAGCCGTCTTCCATGAAGAGTTTTACCTTGCCCTGGTTTGTTCCATCGTGATTCAGGCGGTCTTCTTCCAGGCAGCGTTTCAGGCGCAACAATTCCGTGGTGGATTGAGGCACATCTACATAAATGGGGTCCAGTTGTTGGATGGTGGCAAGAGGAGCGGGCTGATAGGCCGTCACGATCGCGCCCTCTGTCACGCTGGATCTGCCGATACGACCGGAGATAGGCGCAATGATCTTTGTGTAGCCCAAATTGATGCGGGCCGTCTCCACGGCCGCCTCGGCCTGACGGATGGCCGCCTCGGCCACCGCCACTGCCTCCCTGTCGCTCTCCAGTTGGGCCTCGACGGCCCGCAGTGTGGCTGCGGCCACACTGGCGTCGGTTACGGCCTGGTCGCGCTGGCTGGTCGAGACAACTTTATCCTCGAATGCATCCTCGAATCGCCGGCGGTTTGTCCGGGCAAGTTCCAGGGTGGCTTTGGCCTGTGCGACGCGGGCAATGCCCGCTTCAAGTGCGGCCCTGGCCTGGTCGGCTGATTTCCGCATAACGGCGAGGTTCGCAGTTGCACTCTCGAGCGCCGCCTGAAAGGGAGCAGGATCGATCTGATATAGCACCTGGCCGGCCTTCACATCGGAACCCTCGATAAACAAACGTTTCTGGATAAGGCCGCTCACCTGGGGCCGAATCTCTGCAATACGAAAAGGAGAAGTACGGCCCGGCAGTTCAGTGGTCAGCACCACTTTTCGGGATTGGACCGTCACCGTAGCCACTTCCGGGACAGGGGGAGGCCCCTGGGATTGGGGCGAGCGGTCGCACCCTGCGAACAAAAGGGCGCCCAGGAGGGCCGCCAGAACCGCAAGGCATCCAGGGGGGTTACAAACTATTCCGTTTTTTTGCATCAAAAATCCTCCAGGTATCGATGATAATGAGCCAATCCCGTTTCTTGGCTCCCACAAACACTCACCGGCCAAGAAGCCCTTTAAAAAGTATATTCAGGATGATGTCCGGATCATCCGGGTAGGGGTGCTGATCAGGCGCTTCAAGCCAGAGAAAAAGGAAGGCATTGGTAAGACTGTCTATGGCCGTTGCCAAATGGAAGGGGTCGGCGATCTCTTGAAACCGTTTCTTTTCCATCCCGCTTGCGAAAACAGACGCAAGCCTTTCCAGGAAACGGCCGTAGCGTTCCCGGATTTCGGGATCAAGCCCTGCCATAATGTTGAAACTTGCCCCCCGGGTCTCCGCAAAATAGAGACGTATCATGGAGACGTTGGCGCGAAAAACATCCCCCTTGGTCCTGACGTAATTTCGTAGTTTTTCAACCTCGTCATCCGACGCTTCAATGGCCTGCACCAGCGCATTGTGAAACTTATCGGACTGCTCCAGGACAAGGGCCTTGTAAAGATCTTCTTTGTTTTGAAAAAACTTGTACAGCGTTCCGGTGGCAAACTCACCCTTTTTCGCAATCTCCAGCATGCTCACATTATGGAAACCTTTTTCCGAAAAAAGTTCCAGGGCGGCTTCAAGGATCTCTTTTCGGTGCCTGAGCCTCTCTCTCTCCCGTCTTGAAAGTCTTTTTTCGGCCATTTTTCCCCTTATCCTAAGAGCGGCCTGACGGCCGCAACCAAACAGGTTTTACCCAAAGTCCCACAATGTTATGCCCGTGCGGGTGGGGTCACTACCTCCCCTCCAAAACGGGACAAGAACCGCTCACAGCTCCTCAGAACGGCGGCAGAGCGCTCGAATTCGTTCTGATCCAGCCCCAAGGACATACTCTCATAAGACGGTAGCCCTTTGCCGCCTTTCCAT